>NZ_JAUBTO010000004.1:0-137841 GCF_036702495.1 Microcoleus sp. C2D2
TAACAGGTATATGTCGTAGTACCTTAAGAGAAAGCCGTCCTGCAAGGACGGGGTTTTAAACCCAGATTTTTGATAAACTCAACCATAGCACAGGGCAGCGATTGCAGACATACCGTATTTTTCTGTCATTTCATCAAAGCCTGTTACCAGTTCATTGAGCAAGGAAACAACTTCTTGAACGGACATTGTATGTCTCATAAATTAAAGAGTTATCTCTCACCATTAGTAGCGATCGCATTTCAGTAAGCCAAAGCTTTTCTCCTCAAGGGGTTCTCACCATTTTACTATAAAAGCAGACCTCAAAGTCATAAAAAAGTTGGCATCAATTTATTTATTTGTGACCCCATCTTCCAGAGACTTATACTTCGACCCATCAGGCATAACAGCACCTGCGAGCAAAGCACCGCTCAAGTCAGAAATGCTAACTTTAGCACCTTTTAGATTTGCACCACTTAGGTAGGCACTATTCAGATTAGCACCACTCAAACTAGCATTCGTCAAATTGACACCGCTCATATTTGCGTTACTCAAGTCCGCACAAATTAAATTAGCGCCGCTGAGGTTGGCACTACTGAGATTAACCTGACTCAAGCGAGCAAAACTCAGGTTAGCCTCACTGAGATTAGCACCACTCAATTTAGCCTGACTGAGGTTAGCATTATTGAGGTTAGCGTGGCTCAGATTGGCATTACTGAGGTCGGCTTCACTCAATTTGGTTTCACTTAGATTGGCCCGATAGAGATTAATAGCTACTAAGTCTGCACCAATAGCATCTAGACCTCTGAGAGAAACACCATCTTCATTCAAATCTTGGAGTGCCAGAATTCTTGCATAGCTAACTTTTACGCCGTGTGCTGCATCAACTATACTCCAAGCTTGGTAATGAAATTGCTTCCGGCGATCCGGAGCTTCTTTAATGAATAAAATTAAAGCAACGACCATACTAAGAGCATCAACACTCTGCACAATCTCCCCAACCAGAGAATTATCGTCTGCCGCCACATAAATTATGATGAACAGAACGGCTGAAACACTAGCAACTAACCAGGCGGGTTGTGCCCAAAAATTATCAATGAATTTTTCTAAAATTCCTTTGAGAACTTCACCCAATCGCTGAATGAATGATTGACCTTGAAATTTCTGATAACTATCAGTTATTTTCGAGAGCGTTTTTTGGACAATTTCACCAGCCAACTGAATTGATACTAAAGGCTTTTTCTGTTCCTCGGTTTGCGGCGCGGGCTTAGATTCGTTCAGTAATTGTGTCTTTGATTCTTGTGGCTGATGGTGGGTGACCTCTTTTTCATCTGCGACAACCTTTGGTGAAGAATCTGCACCTGCGCCTTTTAACATCAAACCAGTAATTGCTCTGTAGGCATCTGTCCACGCCAGCTTGACTTCGGGAGTCCAATCTTCTTGGAGATACTGCTCAAAAGACATCAGCAGTGCGTCTCCAACTGGACCATAATATTTGGGAATTACTCCATAGCCGATGTGTCTGCCTCCCAAGGCCTTGAGAACTGGCCCTAAAGCTTCTGGAGAGCGGAGATTTTCTACTACCAATACCAAAGCATTTATGAGCTTTTTCTGTTGCTTTTCTATATCGATATTGGCAAACAGCGGTTTAAATTCTGGGTGGGCGATAAAGAGGTTTTCGTAGAAGCTAGCAGCAAATTCATCAGCACGAGGTTTGATTTTATCGAAACTGCTTTCCAGTACCTCTACGGCTAATTTTTGCTCTGTTTGGGGAACTGATTCTAGTTGGTGATTAGCTGCTATACTTACCTGTTTATCGGGAATAATCTCTGTTTCTAATTTAACTTCTTCAGGTGTAGTTTCTACACCTGCGCCTTTTAACATCAAAGCAGTAATTGCTGTGTAGGCATCTGTCCACGCCAGCTTTACTTCGGTTGTCCAATCTTGCTGGAGAGACTGCTCAAAAGCACTTAGTAATGCTTCTCCAACTGGACGGTAATATTTGGGAATTACTCCATAACCGATGTGTCTGCCTCCCAGTGCGTTGAGAACTGGCCCTAAAGCCTCTGGAGAACGGAGATTTTCTACTACTAAAACCAGAGCACTTATGAGCTTTTTCTGTTGCTTCTCCATATCAGTTTTGGCAAACAGCGGTTTCAACTCTGGGTGAGCTGTAAACAATTTTTCGTAGAAGCTAGCCGCAAATTCATCAGCACGAGGTTTGATTTTATCGAAACTTTGCTCTAAAAGTTCCACATTTAAAGACATATTTTTGTTTCTCTCTTGAAAGTTGACGCTCCCTTGTCTTTCAGACAGGGTTTTTTAAGTATCCGGCTCTGATGAATGCTTTTGATAGAGTGTTGGAAGAGAGTTTACTCGCTGACGCCAGAGCCAGATATTACAAACTCAAATTTTCCAATTCTTGAGACACCATAGCCATAAACTCTCCTGCATCGTTTATGCCCATTTCTCCTAAAGCTTTCCACTCTTCACTGCTGTAATCTAAATCGAGTCCCATCACCTCTTGAGTCCAATAGGGCAAATTGGATGGGTTTTCCATTAGCTCAGAGGTTATTTTTAAGAGTTCTGTTCCGGTCATCTTTTTTCTAACCTTTGTCACCAAGCAAAAGGAGAGCAATTTTGCCAGGTTGCTTTCCGGTGGAATTGATATCAGAAATGCCATATTTTGGGCTAGGATAAACTTGTCTAACTTCATTGGATATTTTCCTCGTTTTTCGAGATTCAAGTAAGGTTTTTTGGGAGATGGCGGAGAGCAAGTCCAGGAATTAGGCAAAAGTTCAAATAAACCGGGTTTTTCTACGGGGAGAAATAGTCAGAAAGCCGAAATTACGTCAAAGAAGCCCGGTTTTTGTGTAAGTCCTAAACTTATGACTCTCGCTGAAGATCGTAAATCAATTGCCAGAAGTTTTGCTAGAAATTTTCTTTCCTATAGCCAAACCCGTATTTATGGCAGAGATTTCTCAATTGTAGCGAGAGTCCAGGAGGGCCGCAGAAATATACGTCAACTTTATTGGGCGCGTGTTGCTGTGCTACATCGCGGAAAATCTCTTCCCAGTCTGGACGACCAGTTTGTGTACGGCTCTTTAAACCTGTAATCAAATCAACCTGCGTCTGAGAATGCATCAAATCCATTGCCACAAATAGGGTGCTGGATTTCATATCTGACTTTTGCTGGGCACCTGTCAGATACAAATTAATGTCAAATAAGTTGTTAGTGTCTTGGGCTTCGATTCTGGATAAGAGTTCCACAAACCATTCAAACGCTTTTTGCTCTCGGTTGAGCCAGTAAAAATGTACCTTTTGCAAACGCATTCCTGAAGAACCGTGTTGGCTTCGGTACAGCATACTTTTGAGAATAGAGGCAAATGGAGTTACGCCAATACCCGCACCGATTAGAATAGCGTACTTAGATTGAAAGATATGGGTAGTCGGTGTCCCATAGGGTCCATCTAAATGGACAAGCACTCCCGGCTCGTATTTAGAGTTACCTGACCGTATCCATTGCTCGTGCTGTTCTCGGAAAAGTTGATATAATTTTCCAGTCCAACTGCCCGCAGAGCGTATGTGTACAGATAAGACATCCTGGATTTCGGGGGCGCTACTAATTGTGAATGGATGCCATTCATATTTGGAGAGACTGGGACATTTAACAAACACGTAGTCCCCTGGTTGATAGTGGAAAGATTTCGGACGTGCAATTTCCAAACCTAGAACTTTGGAGGGGAGTAAAGAGGCATTAACTACATAGGCAGGCTCTTTTGTATTCTGCCGGCGAATAACCAGTTCGATCGCGAATCCCACAACAGGTAACAACACCCACTGCCAAAAAACTGGTCCGTGAACTAACGCCAGGGCAAACCACCCGACGTACAACATATGAGCTGTATAGAAAAGCGCAAATTTTCCGCCTTTGCGGATTGGAGCTTGCGCTGTCACCCACATAACGCAGAAAACTAGCAGTAATAAAAATCCTGACAAGCCAGCCTTCGTTGCAAAAAGACTCTCGGCAAAGGGAACCGGCAATGTGGTGTAATTGAGAAAATGCGCGATCGTATGGACGATCGCAAAGACAAACATGAATTGACCCACGAGCTTGTGAAACTCGATGCCCTCATCTATCGGCAGATAGTTGTTGATGCTCGTTTTGCGAAGCCAAGTCATAAAATGCCGCAACATGGGAATTAGGATCAATGCCCCGTTGAAGTTGAGCGCTGCGCCACATCCCCGCGCAATTTGAACGTACAGGTTTGCGCCTTGACTTGCATATCGATCGACCGCCCCAAAGAAAAGCAACAAGTTGGCAACAAGATAGAGGGACAAAAAAGCGATCTTGACCCAGTTGTTTTGAATGTAATGCTTGATGTACGCCTTTCGCGACCTTTTCTCTTTGGGCGCAACTGCTATGGCGTCGTCGTCTGGCTGGCGAGGTTTTAACCAGCTAACGGGGCTAACTGCCATCGCCTCAAGCAGATCCGGATGCTTTGCGATTAAACCTTTGAACTCTTCAAAAGAAATTTCGCCACTTTTATCGGTATCAGCTTCTAAAAACAAAATGTCAACCAGACTGGTAACTTGTTCCGGCGGAAAGGTTAAATTATTTTCCTTCAAGCTAGCAGCAATCAAGTGAGAAACTTCGTCTTTTTCGATGGAACCATCCCCGTTTATGTCGTGCAATTGATAAGCAAATTTCAGTTTTTTTTCTTCCGTTGCAAAGACAAGTTCTTCTACTGTTTTCAAAAATTCCTCAATGTCTATAACGCCACTTTTATCGTTATCAAACATCGCAAACATTCGCTCGGCAAAATATTCGTCTTTCAGCCCCATAGCTTTCTTAAACTCTGAGCGATCGATTTGTTGGTCTTTTCCAGCAATCTTGGTAAAGACTCGTCGCAATTCCTCTAAAATTTTTCTCGGAGTATCCATGGTTAAATTAACCTCAGTCCTTTATATGGAGTTTGTCCAATTAATCGCCGCCAGTGAAGGAGCAAGCTAAAACTATCATGCCTGCATTCCTACATACAGTAGTTGGACAAATAAGCGGACACCATATCATCAATTTTTAAAGTTGAATAAGATGGAGCTTCACTTTTACCAATCCCACGCAAATATGACAGCAGTTCGGATGGAACTGGCAACTAAAGGAGCGTCGAATTTTATAGGTTTCAAAGTCTTTGTACTTAATGCAGGTTGCTGAACCTTCGGCAACTATTTTACCATCTTCCTCTGCTGTGGAACAAATAATTTTAATGGCGTCGGGCAATTGTAAGTAGGTAGGCGGAATTAAACCGATCTATGTAACAGTATGTAAACAGGGCTGACTTAGCCACGCTTAGGGAATTTGGATATTTTACAATCGTTTACATAATTGCGTTTTACAGCGCCTACTTACTTATTCGCCAACTCAGAGAGTTAGCAGCTACGATGTGCCGATACGAAACAATGGCGTCATGAATAGTGCCGTAAGCCCAATTTGCAAACAGGATTGCTTCTTTGTTGACTTCATGCGAGTGGAACATTAGACCTCTTGCAAAAATCCTTTTCATCAATTGATGGGACGGGCAAGATGCCCATCCCACAAGAGTTATTTTTTGTTGTGGGATGGGCCGAAGAGCCCGTCCTATTTATTTTTGCAAGAGGTCTATGGAAATCGATACTTCCGTTGGCAACGCAGGTAGCGATCGCGCGACCTTATCCCTGGGAAAGTGCAACGTCAATTTATTGATTTACCAGTTCTTTCCCAAGTCTGCTTATAGCTTTCGAGGTATGTTCTAAATTCCAGATGCAGGGTATCTATACCCTCTTTTTCCCGTAGTGCTAAGATGGCGAAATTCAATTATTGACAGGCGTCAAAGTATAAATCCAGATTGTTATTAAAGGCTCGAATATTTATGATGCGAGCATTCTGTTCAAGTCTGTCTAGCCAAACAAAACATTGGCTTTTAACTTCCCAAAGGGGTAACTTTGTCAGATCCTTGGCTAGGCTTGGCGATGTATATGCCTGCCAAAACTACAGAAAAAGCCAACCAGTTCAGAGGGCTTAACTCTTCCGAAAAGATTATCCAAGCAAGTATGGCAGTAATCACTGGATCTACCAACAAGAACACGGCAACGAACCCAGAAGAAAATCCTTTGAGGTTATAAGCCTGAAGGCTTTGACCCACAATTTGGCAGACCGAGGCTTGGGCAATTATTGCCAACCACCCAGCCCAAGAAGAGGGAAAAAGTACATCTTCCGTTAGCAGAACGATCGGGAAAGTTAACACGGTCCCGAAAAAGGAACACCACAAAAGTATGGTTGTCGCTGAAAACTTGGCTCGAAGTTTTTCTACAGTCAGCAGATTGGCCGCAGAAAAGACGGCCGATAGGATGGCAAGTGAGTCACCTGTAAAGTTATCACTCCCTATATGCAAATCACCTAGTCCAATTAAGATCGATCCGCTGATGGCGACTACCATGCCAATGAGGAATCTGCCATCAAAAGATTGACTGAGAAACAGCCATCCTATCACCGTGGTGAACAGCGGGGTTACGTTATGTAATAGATTAGAGTTTGCCACACTGGTCTGAGTTAGAGACCAAGCCCAACTGATTAAGGTGCTTGAGAAAAAAACACTCATTGCCAGCAACAAGACTAGATCGCTGCTGGTGTAATGTTGCTTTTGGAGGGGGGAGTCGGGGGAGTTTCTTTCGCTCAATGTCTTGAACAGATTCCCTAATCCTAAGATCGCAGTAGCTACCCAGAAGCGATTGAATATTGTTGCAACCGGACCGAGTTCCCGTTCGCTCAATCGGATGAAGATGGCGGCAAAGGATAAGGCAAAGATTGCGAGAAATAAGGTAATTAGTCCGATAGTCCCTTGAAGTCGCTGCCCGATCGCACCTGGTGCCTGCTCTATCTGTTCCTGTGATGGTTTCACTTCAATTGTCATCTTCACCCCTCAAAGTAGTAATTGCGCCACGCAAAAAGTGGCGCAAGCTAATAGCATTACTCTTGCATTCCCGCATACAGCAGTCGGACAAATAAGCGGACACCATCATCATTTTTTAAAGTTGAATAGGAGGGAGCTTCACTGTTACCGATCGCACGCAAATCCGAGAGCAGTTCTGGATGGAACTGGCAAGTAAACGAGCGTCTAATTTTCTTAGTTTCAAAGTCTTTGTAGTTAATGCAGGTAGCCGAACATTCCGTAACTATTTCACCATCTGCCTCTGCGGTCGAACAGAGAATTTCCAGGGAATCGGGCAGTTGTATCAGCCATGACAGAGCGCTACCAGCGATGATGTGCCGATAGGGAACAATAGCGTCATGAATACTGCGGTAAGCCCAGTTTGCAAACAATATTGCTTCTTCGTTGACTTCATCCGAATGAAACATCGAAGTTGATATTTCACGCTCGTATTGAATCGTTGTGTCAATCACACCTTCATGTGCATCAGCAGTTACATCGTGGCCATGAATGAGTTCCCAAGGAATACCCAAGGCATCGCCGTCGGGAGACTGATAAGGCAACAACACGCGATCGCCTACTTCTTTTAATTCATTGCGCGTCACGGCAAAATGCTCGTCATTCCAGCCATTGGCAACAACTCGTCCATCACGCTTTTTGACTTCGAGTGTCTTGCCCATTGCTTCGATGCGCTGGCAGACTTCTTGCAACGATCTCAGACCCATCCCTGAGCGATCGCGATCCAGAGATGTCGTGCCCAAAACTTCTTTGACTGCACGACGGATCAGCCGTATATGACATTCCGCAGCTAACTGGTGTCCCACACAAATAAAGATGGCAGCAGCACTGGTGGGCGATCGCGAGATCAATAGTTTTTCCATTAATGCAAACATATCCTCTCGCGGACACGCCGGACTTGTCCAGGTGGAGGCATCGTATGTTGATGGATCGCCACCTTCGACGATTACGGCATAACCAGAGTTAATTGCGGGAACAACTATTTCTGGATCGAGGACTCCTGTTGACCAAACAGGTAGTAATACTGAGTCGATATCGGCGACTTTCTGAGCAATGTAGGCGACATTTTTGGAAGCCCGAACATCTTCGCCCTTAGCGTTAAGGCCTACGTGTTCCCAAGGTTCGATGATAGTAATACAGTTGCGTAACAAATAGGGATGCAACAGTAGAAAATCCAAGTCTGACCGTGAATTAATCACTTTTTCTAAAGGCTTGGCGTGTCCCCACTCAAAAATGCCGTCGCTGGCAAATAGTTGTTTTTCTACCAAGGGGTCTTCTGAGGTTCTATCGGCTAAAAAACGACCTAACAAAATATGTGCTGATTCAAAATCCGATCGGCTTTCATGCAAGTAGCCCGGAGTGAGTCGCCAATCGGCTGTGGTGGTTTGATTATTGTTAAATTTGATAGCTTCTACCATTTGACATCTACAATTTATAATGCTAAAGTAATAAGTTGATTAGTTTGATTATGTCTTTATTCCATGTTCTGGGGATTTTAACCAGTTAGTCAGAGCGATCGCTGTTGATTTAACAGCAGCGCCCACCCTTGCCCGGAAAATTACAAGCACATAGACATGAATCTTGTGTTGCCCTTCATAATGAACCTTACCATAATGGTTGAGGTTAAACAAGTAATCGGTGGCGACTAAGCGCTTATCGTTTTCGGTTACCTATAGCAATCCTGAATCATTTGTGAATTTCTTACTCCCTCCCCTTGATAAGGGGAGGGTTGGGGTGGGGTAAAAAATTTACGACTCCTGCAAGGATTGCTATATATCAAATGCGATCGAGCATTTGGGTCCCGGTTTCCGATGACTAATATCCCAGCGATAGTCTTTCGGGTCAAGCGTGCGATTTTTGCCAGAGAGCGTTTCCTCCATAGATGTAAATAAAAGAGTAGACCTCTTGCAAAAATAACTAGGACGGGCTCTTCGGCCCATCCCACAAGAGTTATTTTTTCTTGTGGGATGGGTCGAAGAGCCCGTCCAATAAATTTATGAAAAGGACTTTTGCAAGAGGTCTAGTAGAGTTGGTTTTCGGTTGTGCAAATTTCCTAGGTTTTGTGCCTTGACTACCCCTACCCCAAGCAAAGATGTTATGGCTTATTGAGCCAAAGTTTAGATTTGAGCAACGTTAAGGTTAGCAACCAACCCATAGGTTGATATGTACTCTTCTAACTCTGCTAAATCAACACTGCCATTTTTATCGGAGTCAAGATTATTAAAAAGATAATCAGTGATGTAGCTTCTGACTTCTTCAGAGCTACGTTCGCCTGTTGTCATATCTTCGATTAGCCCTAACAGCTCCATAATCTCAGTACGTTCGAGCGCCTTACTTCCATCCGTATCCAATTGCAGGAAAAGCTTTTTGATATCTTCTGTCGCCACTCTCGAAGAACGCAGTGTTTCTCTCAGTATGTCATTGCCAAATGAATTCATGAACAAGATCTGTTCGATGAGCGGTATGCAGAAGAACCCCAGCGCTGCCCAAAAAACTGCATATTTTACGGCTTCGGGATTTGCAGTTGCACTAACTCCGATGAAAAGAGCCGCCCAAAGGAAAAAGTTGGGATTCACAAGCAGGATATAAGCATCTCGAGCTTCTGCCTTACTTAGCTTGCCTTTTGTAAATACTGAGGTTAATGTAGCTACTAGGCGCATCGAGACAAACACTAAAGTTGCAATTGCTAGTTGTTGCAGACAGGCTAGGGAGCGGTTCGGATCGGTTGAAGAAAATATATCCGAAATGAAGGTTGAGGGAGTAAACTGAAAGCCTGTTGCCAAGGCCATGAATGCGACAGCAAGCACTCCGATGAATTTCCAGTTTTTACTGTGGTGGTTTGATTCAACCGGGGATTTGTCGCGCCAAAACTGGGCGATCGCACCCGGTATTGCCAGACCTAAAATTAGAATGACGCCGAAAAAGATCAGGCTGTCAACATTAATGGGTAAATTGGCAACCTTCAATGTAGCCAGAAGCGCCAGTGGAGCAACGATTGATAGGGTTCTTGACAATAAAGCCGACGGATAAAGATTACCGCCCCAAAGCACGGATAAAACAGGGGAAGTAAGGGCTGGCGGAACCATCCAAAACAGCACCCACAAAACTTTGTACAAATCGGCTTCAGTCTGATACAAAAATCCAGAAAATATTAAAAATAGCCCAACTACCCATCGCACTGCCATCCACCCGTAAACTAGATACTTCACAGTAGAGGTTACTTTGCGTTTACTCGCAGCAAAGTCAATGTCTAGGTAGGTATAAAACGTTGAGGCGGCAAGACACGCAACGATTATTGCTCGAAATAGGGCGGACGGAATAGCTCCTGCTGCGGCAGTGATTGCCCCTAGCAAGCTTCCCAGCAAGAAGGCAGCGGCATAGATCAAAATCGCCCACATAATTGAAAGATCGTTGATCTGTTTACGCAGCGAAGCAGCACCGCCAGATTCCTTGTCGCGAAAATTGACGAGATCCACACCGCTGAGAGCTTTACCGTTGGGAAGTTTCAGGTGTTTATAAGCTGTCGGCGGTAGACCGCTTAAATAAAGTGCTAGAGGCTCCAATACATATTGGTGGCACACTACTAGAACTGTTTCTCCCCGTTCCAAGTGCGGTACTATTTTGTCTTCGTAGAAACGGGCAGCGCGAGAGTAAACTTCGGCAATCTTTTCGCCAGCCGGAGGTGCTTCGTTATGTGAATGCAACATTTCCTCGAAGCCTTCGTAGCCCAAGGCTAGACGCAGCAGATTTAGGTTGCGACCCGCAAAAATGCCAAAGGATTTCTCGCTAATTCGATGATCTATCTCAACGGGGGTATTTGGCGACTTTAGTGCTTGACTTTCAGCAAGGGCGATTTCACAGGTTTGCCGTGCGCGTCTCATGTGGGAGACATATACTGCGTCAAACTTTGTACCTTTTTTCTTCAGGTCAACACCTGCACGGCGCGCCTGCAACCGGCCAAAGGATGTGAGGTCAACATCCAGAACTCCTGCAAAAATGTTGCGTTCGTTACTGGTACTTTCACCGTGCCGAATAAAGTAGACACGTCCTAGCTGTTCTGCATTGAATTCTTTTGGTGATGCGGCAGAAGTTGTTGTGGCTGCATCATCGAACTTACTTGTAACTTCGATCGATCCATTTTCGGTACTTTCTACCTGGTCATCTAAGTTTCTAGTGTTCATTATTTACTTTTACTACCCCTTAAACAGGATTTAGATTCTTTTCCACGATTGAAGTTTCAGACTTTTAAGTCTGATTAGTTAACGACCAAAAGCACTCTACCACGAAACCGCGATCGTAGACCGTTCCGATCGTATACTTTGCACGGTCATAAACTGTGCTTTTTGTCCAGCCAATATTCTGGGTAAATCACCAGAAGAAAAAAATTAAATTAGTTTAGTTTCTCGCCGCTAAACCCTCCACAAAATACCAAACAGTAGGTAGAGAACAATAACGACAACGCCAAGAATGCCGAAGTTAAGCAAAAAAGCACCCCATCCTGGAGCCGAAAAAATGGCTAACAGAAACGTAGAACTGCGGATCGTCGTCATTTGGAAACCGACTCCATAGAGCCGTAAAGTATGTAAAAAATGGTGCTTGACATAGTTTGAGATAAATGTTAATTAATAAAAGGGACGATCTTTCAAAAATAAAAATATAAAAAAACTAAAACAAGCATTTAGCTCCGGGATTTACTAGAGAAGACTTCTCGATCGCCACGAAGCACAGTTGCTTCACAGCCAATCATAGATTTTTCTGTTTTATATTTGTTTCACCCCTGATGAATGAATCCAATAAAACGACGATGGCGATCGCCTCATTATTTGTCGGTGTAGTCGCCATATCTTTTGGCTCTATCTTCATTAGATGGAGTGAATCTGAACTCAGCCCCAATGCTACAATATTCAATCGCTTTTGGCTAGGTAGTGTCGTCTTCGGGCTGTGGCAAGGATACAAGGCGATACGTCAGAGACTTTCTGGTGACAAACCCGTTCAACAGCATTCATACACCAGTCAGGAGCTTTTGCTATTGCTGGGTGCTGGGACTTTTTTTGCTGCCACCTTAGCCTTTGTAGCTTGGTCGCTGACTCAAACCAGCGTCGCTATCTCGACAATCCTACATAATCTTACCCCGATATTTACGAGCTTAGGAGCTTGGTTGTTATTCGGTCAAGGCTTTAACCGCCAATTTCTGATTGGGATGGTCGTCGCCATTGGCGGAGCGATCGCCATTGAAATCGAGCAGATACAAATCGCAACTGGTGAGGTAACAGGAGGCATAGCTGCGATCGTCTCTGCGGTTTTTATGGGTGCATATCTGCTGGTGGTAGAACAACTGAGAACCAAATTTGACCCGATCACAATTCAGTTGTGGGTTTGTGCGATCGCTACCCTATCCATCTTGCCTATGCTGGTGTTCGCTCAAGAGCGGGTTTTTCCTTCTTCAGTGAATGGATGGCTGTTCGTCATTTTTCTCGCTCTCGTCTGCCAAGTTTTAGGTCAGGGACTTTTAACATATAGCGTTGCTGGCTTGTCCTCAGTGGTTGTCTCCTTAGTACATTTGTTAGAGCCAGTATTTAGCAGCATTTTGGCTTGGGCAATATTTTGGGAAAAGTTAAGTTTCTCGAATTGGGTAGGTTTTGCCCTAGTTCTCATCGGTCTATACCTAGCCGTATCTAGCCAAGCTGCTGTTCGTCTCCCACAAAATCGCCTAGAGAGCGGGTAGTCACCATTAATTACTGTTTGTTTCAACGGTAAGCAACTGAAAAAGACTTGGCTCAAAAAATCAGCACAACTCGATGTCAACACATTTGCTAAAAAGTATGACAGCCAAACTGGAATTAGCACAGCAACCGTCGTCCAGAACACCTGCTCGGATCGCAACTGCTTCATTATTTGCCAGCCTGATCCCCCTATCTTTAGCACCAATCCTCGTCAAACTGTGCGAACGAGAAATAAGTTCAAATGCCGTAGCATTCCATCGCGGCTGGATCGCTGCCATCGTCTTTGGCTTGTTGAGCACAGTTGAGGCTTTGGACCGCCAAAAATCCGAGCGCCAACCCGTAGAACAGAAGCCTTTTACGAGACGAGAATTCGGGCTATTGGTAGCATTGGGAACTTTCGGAGCGACCTACTTCCTGCTGTGGTCTTTGTCGCTGACTCAAACCAACGTTGCCAACGTTACGTTATTTTGTGGTTTGAACCCACTCTTTGTCGGTTTGGGGGGGTGGTTGTTATTAGGTAGGCGGTATAATAGCAGATTCATCATTGGCATGATCCTGGCAGTGGCGGGAGCGATCGCTATGGGATTGGATGACGTGCAGTTCGCCACCAACCAAGTACAAGGCAATGCCGTCGCCTTGCTATCGGGGATTTGTTTTGCTGCGTATCTGATACTGCTAGAACTGCTGCGAGAACGATTTACCACGGCAACCTTATTGCTGTGGCGCTGCGCCTTCACGACTATGTTTGCGTTTCCCGTCCTCGCACTCGCCGAAGAAACATTGTTTCCCCATTCCTGGATGGGGTGGTTTTTCGTAATTTTGCAAGCCCTCTTGTGCCAAGTGTTGGGTCAAGGACTTTTGGCTTACAGCCTCAGCAGGCTGTCGTCAGGGTTCGTCGCCGTCACGCTGCTTTTCGAGCCAGTCCTTGCCTCAATCTTGGCTTGGGTAATTTTCTCTGAACGCTTGAGTTTCTTTGACTTGATGGCGTTTGTCGTGATTTTATGCGGTATCTATGTAGCTCAATCGAGTCAATCTGCAGTTAAAGAAACCCGCGAATTAACTTGACATACTCCCCCGGCTCTTATCACGGGGGATTCTAAGCTCAGACAGCAATTGCAGGCGAAGCCTGTCTAACATCACCTAACTTAACGGTTGATGCCAAGAAAAACCAGCAAGTTATTCTTGGCTGCATTCTCATCTCTATCATTCACCTTCTGACAGGACGGACATCGCCATTCTCTTGTGTTCAAATCTAAATCTTTCAGGACGTGTCCACAGTGTGAACAAGTCTTACTAGATGGATACCAACGGTCGATGAAAACCACTTCTTTCCCTTTCTTCTTAGCAACCCATTCAAGAATTTGAAGAAATTCGCCAAACGCAATGTCTGAAGTTTTACGTCCCCAAAGTCGTTGCATTCCTTTTAGATTCAACGTCTCAAAGCACAGTATATCGAACTTATCAGTTAGTTCGCGAGCCAATTTCCAAAACCAATCAGAGCGACGATTCACTACATCCTCGTACTTGCGAACTAGATTGAGTCTTGCTCTTTCCCGGTTCGCTGAGCCTTTCCGTTTTTTGGAATGCTGACGACTTGCTTTCTTAATAGCGTTAAGGGACTGTTTTAGAAATTGCGGTGATTCGATTTTTGTTCCATTTGAGCAGGTGAGAAACGTTTTTAATCCGAAATCTTGCGCCAGCGATTCTACTCGTCTCGACTTTGGTTTCAAGCTCTCCAACGGTGTCAACGACCACAACTATAAATAGCTCTCCTAAGGTCGTGCGCTTAATAGTTAACGTCTCGATCGTCCCCTCTATCTCTCTGGAATTCCAATACTGATAAATGCGATTCCCAATCTTAATTCGATTACCGCCTAAGAATTTGTAGCCAGCTTGCTTGAGAGTGAACGATTTGTATCTGCGAACCTTCTTAAATCCGGGCGGTCTAACTCCCTTCTTGTGATGCTTAAAAAACAGTTGGTAGGCGATCGAGATGCGTTGGCAGATATCCTGTACAGATTGAGAGCCGACCGTTTGCCAGAACGCTTTACGCTTTCTCAGTTTGGCAATATGCGATTGAAGTTTTGCACAATTCAAATGCTTTCCCCACATCCGGTAGTACCGTTTATGGAGTGCAATGCAATGGTTATAAATCACCCCGGCAGCATTGATACTTCGCTTAAGGTGTTTATTCCGCTTGCTTTGATATAGCTTGAACTTCAATGTTTTCATACTGATTACGATAACATAATAGGATAGCAATTGGGTAGCCAAATGACCAGAGAAAGATTAAGCGTTCATATTGCAGTGAGTCGGTTAGAGAAATTGCGGAGAATTGCCAAGCAAGAAGAAAAACAATGACTCAACTTATAGAAAACTGGATTGACAAACTCAAAGAGAAAAAGCCGTCCTAGAAGGACGGGGCTTTAAACCCAGCTTTTTGGTAAAGAAGTCCTTAAAGGCTGCCGCCGCCAAAAAAAGCTTTTTGCTGTTCGGGTCGCTTGGTCTCCACAATCTCAGCAATGGTGTGGAAGAAGCGCCACACCCAAGATCAATGTAATAGCGGAAGCTGAAATCAATACTACCCAAATCCCCAACGCATCTGAGGCAAAATTTTAGATAAAGAAAGCCCAGCTCGCTCTCGCCCTCGCAAACCAACAGATTTTGGACATGGGCAGCAGCTTAACGTCTATATAGCTTAGGACGTAGATCGTGGATCAAACTAATAAGTTTTGTATAAAACACGCCCTGTAATTCGAGAACTATCACTTTTGCACCTGCATGACAGCCAAAAAGATTGTGCTAGAATCCTCAATACATAGTCGTAGGTTGGGCACAGGCCGAGAAGAGCAATCTTCTTGCAGTCTAGGGGAGGTTGTAGGTCAGCCACCATTTGGGTCTTCCCAGTTGAAAGCCACCCTGCAACGGCAGCCTAGAATCTGCAACCGCTTTTCCAGTGCGGCAGAGCGGTTGGGAGTGTCACGCTAGAATAAGCAGTACGAGTAGGGACACGGCATTGCCCTGTCCCTACGAGAACAAAAACGCTCGTTGTGCGAGCGTGACCTCGAAACGGGCACTTAGCAGCAGGTGATGGGAATAAATCATGTTTGAACGCTTCACAGAAAAAGCAATAAAAGTAATCATGTTGGCCCAGGAAGAAGCTCGCCGCCTGGGTCACAACTTCGTAGGGACAGAACAGATCCTCCTGGGTCTGATCGGTGAAGGAACCGGGGTTGCAGCTAAAGTCCTCAAATCAATGGGGGTCAACCTCAAAGACGCTCGGATTGAAGTGGAAAAAATCATCGGGCGCGGTTCCGGCTTCGTAGCAGTAGAAATTCCGTTCACCCCCCGCGCCAAGCGGGTTCTAGAACTATCCCTAGAAGAAGCTCGTCAACTCGGACACAACTACATCGGTACCGAACACCTGCTGCTGGGCCTGATCCGCGAAGGTGAAGGAGTAGCGGCTAGAGTCCTAGAAAATCTGGGAGTAGACTTGTCGAAAGTCCGTACCCAAGTGATTCGGATGCTGGGAGAAACCGCAGAAGTCGCAGCCACTGGCGGCGGCGCTCGCACCAAAACCCCAACCCTCGACGAATTTGGAGCCAACCTCACTCAAATGGCGGTCGATGGGAAACTAGACCCAGTAGTCGGACGCCAAAAAGAAATCGAACGGGTAATTCAAATCCTCGGTCGCCGCACCAAAAATAACCCGGTGCTCATCGGGGAACCCGGAGTCGGCAAAACCGCGAT
Organism: Microcoleus sp. C2D2; assembly: GCF_036702495.1. Taxonomy (NCBI): domain Bacteria; kingdom Bacillati; phylum Cyanobacteriota; class Cyanophyceae; order Oscillatoriales; family Microcoleaceae; genus Microcoleus; species Microcoleus sp. C2D2. Next base: position 16,436 of record NZ_JAUBTO010000004.1, read on the forward strand.
CGCCGAAGGTCTCGCCCAGCGCATCGCTAACAACGACATCCCAGATATCCTCGAAGAAAAGCGCGTCGTTACCCTCGACATCGGCTTGCTGGTTGCGGGGACGAAATACCGGGGCGAATTTGAAGAACGCCTCAAAAAAATCATGGACGAAATCCGCACGGCGGGTAACGTGATTTTGGTGATTGACGAAGTGCACACTTTGATCGGTGCAGGTGCGGCTGAAGGGGCGATCGACGCGGCGAACATTCTCAAGCCGGCTTTGGCAAGAGGCGAGCTCCAGTGTATCGGCGCTACCACCCTCGACGAGTACCGCAAGCACATCGAGCGCGATGCAGCCCTAGAACGGCGCTTCCAGCCCGTCATGGTCGGCGAACCCACTGTTGACGAGACGATCGAGATTCTCTTCGGTCTGCGGGAACGCTACGAACAGCACCACAAGCTGAAAATCTTGGACACGGCCCTGGAAGCTGCAGCGAAACTCTCACATCGGTACATCTCCGATCGCTTCCTCCCAGACAAAGCAATTGACTTGGTAGACGAAGCTGGTTCCAGAGTCCGCTTGATCAACTCCCAACTGCCCCCCGCAGCCAAAGAACTTGACAAAGAACTGCGCCAAGTCCTCAAAGATAAAGACGAAGCGGTGCGTTCTCAAGACTTTGACAAAGCCGGCGAATTGCGCGATCGGGAAATGACCATCAAAGCCGAAATTCGCGCTATTTCCCAAGCCAAAAAAACCGACTCGGCCCGCACCGGCGAAACAGACCCATCGCCAGTAGTCACCGAAGAAGATATCGCTCAAATCGTGGCAAGCTGGACGGGCGTCCCGGTAAACAAACTGACAGAATCCGAATCCGAAAAGCTGCTGCACATGGAAGATACCTTGCACCAGCGCTTGATCGGGCAGGAAGAAGCAGTGAAAGCCGTTTCCCGCGCCATCCGTCGCGCTCGCGTCGGCTTGAAAAATCCCAATCGCCCGATCGCCAGTTTCATCTTCTCCGGGCCCACAGGCGTAGGCAAAACCGAACTCACCAAAGCCCTAGCCGGCTACTTCTTCGGTTCCGAAGACGCGATGATTCGGCTGGATATGTCCGAATACATGGAACGCCACACGGTTTCTAAACTCATCGGTTCTCCTCCGGGCTACGTCGGCTACAACGAAGGCGGCCAACTCACAGAAGCAGTCCGGCGCCGTCCTTACACCGTCGTGCTGTTCGACGAAATCGAAAAAGCCCACCCCGATGTCTTCAATATGCTGCTGCAAATATTGGAAGACGGCCGCTTAACAGATGCCAAAGGTCGCACCGTGGACTTCAAAAACACGCTGCTGATTATGACCTCAAACATCGGTTCTAAGGTGATTGAAAAAGGCGGCGGCGGCCTCGGCTTCGAGTTCAGCGAAAACCAAACCGATGCCAATTACAACCGCATTCGCTCCTTGGTTAACGAAGAACTCAAAAACTACTTCCGCCCCGAATTCCTCAACCGCCTAGACGAAATTATCGTCTTCCGCCAGTTGAACAGGGAAGAAGTGAAGGAAATCGCGGTCATTATGCTCAAAGAAGTGTTCGGCCGCTTGACAGAACAGGGCATCACCCTGGAAGTGACCGAAAAATTCAAAGAACGGCTGGTAGAAGAAGGCTACAACCCCAGCTACGGAGCCAGACCCCTGCGCCGCGCCATCATGCGGTTGTTGGAAGACAGTTTGGCTGAGGAAATCCTTTCTGGCCGGGTCAAAGACGGCGACACCGCTGTTGTTGATGTGGGCGAGGACGGAATTATCAAGGTAGTGCAAGGTCAAAAGCGGGAATTGCTGCCCCAAGGCGCTGAGTAAGATTGAGTGGCGTGCGATCGCGAGTAAAGTTTTGAAATAACCAATCTCGCGATCGCCAATAATTCAAAATCCTCACGTAAAAAAGGTAGAGAATTTAAATTCTCTGCCTTTTTTATGAGTTAATATCAATCAAAGACTTATATCATGTCCGGTCGAGCGACCGCGATTTTTGTAGGGGAGGGTTCGCCAACAATGCCTGCCAACAATCTCCCATCTCAAAAACCCGCCCCGACCGGGATATTATGGTTAATCGATCGGACATGATATTATTGCATAAATCTTCGATCGATCGGGAAACCGCAGATGCAACGCAGAGGATTTCAAGATAGGAAAGCGAATGCCTGCACTTCAAGTCTAGTAATGAACAGCGACATACTTCAATGGTAAGCTTTACTGCATTTAAATTGTATATGTGGGGCGGGTCCGCGTGCCGTGCCCGCTCATGGTTTGATTATTTCTTGAGCTGCAATTTAAATGCTGAGCGAGCTTAATTAGATAATTAGTGGCAACTATATAGCGAGGAGTTTCATGACATCTGAAAAAAATAATTTGGGTACAAAAGTAGCAGAAAATCCGCCTGAAACCTGGTGGCAGAAAGCGTGGAAGTCAAGCTTTGAAAATCTTCAGATAGTGATTATTGCTTTGAGTTTAGCAATAGTGATTCGAGCCTTGGTCGCCGAACCGCGCTACATACCCTCAGATTCTATGGTACCAACTCTGCACGTGGGCGATCGCGTCGTAGTCGAAAAAATCTCCTACCACCTCCAACCGCCAAAAACTGGCGACATCGTAGTATTTGCCCCGCCCGAACAGTTGCAAGAACAAGGCTTTACCCAAGACCAAGCATTCATCAAGCGGATAATTGGCTTACCGGGTCAAACCGTCGCTGTTAAAAAAGGTTTAGTTTATCTCAACGACCAACCCCTCGTCGAAAAATATATTGCCGAACCTCCTAAATACCAGTGGGGGCCTTATTGCGTCCCAGAAAATGAATACTTTGTGATGGGAGACAACCGCAACAACAGCAACGACTCCAGCAGGTGGGGATTTTTACCTAAGGAGAATATCATCGGCCGTGCTGTAGTGCGGTTTTGGCCTCTAGAACGCATCGGGGAAGTTTAAAGAAGTCATTAGTCATCAGTCATCAGTCATCAGTCATTAGTTATGGGTTATTGGTTGGTTGTTAGTTTGAATAACCAATAACCAATAACCAATGCCCGATGCCCAATGCCCTGCGCGGGCCGATGCCCGATGCCCGATGCCCGATGCCCAATGCCCTGCGCGGGCCAATGCCCATGCCTTATGCTGTACGGAAATTTCTACTTATTCTTGTGCCTTAAGGGGTACGGACTTCCTCCGGCAACTGATAAAATGGTACAAAAAGCAGCGGGATTTCTCGCCTAGATCAAAATTAGTAGAATATTAAAAAATTAGGAAAGCTATGGGATTTTTTGATTCAGAAATTGTTCAGCAAGAAGCCAAGCTGTTGTTTGAAGACTATCAATCTCTCATCAAACTAGGCGGCAATTACGGCAAATTCGATCGCGAAGGCAAGAAAATGTTCATCGCTCAGATGGAATCAATGATGGAGCGCTACCGTATTTTTATGAAGCGCTTCGAGCTGTCTGAGGACTTCATGGCTCAGATGACTGTAGAGCAGTTAAAAACACAGCTCAATCAATTTGGCATCACGCCCCAGCAGATGTTTGAGCAAATGAACTCAACGCTGGAGCGGATGAAATCTGAGCTGGAAAAACAATCCTAGCGAGCAGAAGGAAGAAGGAAGAAGGAAGAAGGAAGAAGGAAGAAGGAAGAAGGAAGAAAAATAAAGTATTCCCAATGCCCAATGCCCAATGCCCAATGCCGAATGCCCAATGCCCAATGTCCAATGCCCAATGCCCAATGACTGATAATTAAGGCCGCTCAAAAGATGAAGCAGGTTTGAAACTTTCTGCGGGAACGCCTTCCAAAGCTTGGCTCATAAAATCGCGCCAAACAGGGGCGACAATAGTACCGCCAGTAGCACCGTAGCTCATCGGTCTATAATTGTCGTTGCCCATCCAAACAGCCACGGACAACTGCGGCACGTAACCCACAAACCAGATATCCCGTTCTGAGGAAGTTGTACCAGTTTTCCCAGCAGCAGGCCGCCCAAGTTGAGCCGCTCTTGCCGTTCCGCTGGTAATTACCCCTTGCAGGGCGCTGTTGACAGATGCCGCCGCCCAGGAATTGAGAACTAATTTGGGTTTGGGCGTATTGTCGAGCAAGACGTTGCCGCTGCTGTCAGTGACTTGCACGATAAACGTGGTGTCAGAATGCCAGCCGTTGTTGGCGAAGGTAGCAAAAGCTCCGGCCATTTCTAAAGGAGTTAGGTCAACGGCACCCAAGGGCAAAGAAACCACCGGTTCCATCGGACTTCTGATGCCGAGTACGCGGCAAATCTCAATCACTTTATTCAATCCGACTTCTTGGCCAAGCTTGACGGCGGGAATGTTCAGAGATACTTCCAAAGCTCTGCGGATGCTGACGGCACCGGAGAAGCCGCCACCGTAGTTTTGAGGGTAGTAGTAGCCGTCGCCGTCGCGGTAGCCGACAGGGGAGTCGTAGACAACTGAATCCGGGCCGTATTTGCCGCTAGCAAAGGCAGCGTAGTAAATAAAAGGCTTAAAAGAAGATCCGGGCTGGCGGCGTGCTTGAATGGCGCGGTTGAACTGACTCTTTTCGTAATCGACGCCGCCCACCATTGCTTTGACAAAGTGGGTGCGGGGATCGACGGCGGCTAGGGCAATTTGACCTTCGTCGCGATCGTAAAACAGCCCTTGGTAGTAAAGCCTTTCGTGCCACGCTTTGACGGTTTCTTCGGCTATGCGCTGCATTTTGAGGTCGATCGTGGTTTGAACGCGCATTCCTCCCTTAACCACGGCATCTCGCCCGAAACGCCTCGTCAGTTCCTGGACTACGGCTTGTGTTACGTAAGGAACTTGAGAGCCGCCAAAAGAGGTAATTTTGCCTAGCTTAATTTTTTGCCCTCGCGCGGCAGTCTCTTGGGCCGGCGTAATCCATTTGAGCTCCTTCATGCGGTTTAAAACGATTTCCTGCCGGTCTTTTGCCAACTTGTAATTGACGAAAGGACTGTATTCTTCGGGGGCAGAAATTAAGCCGGCCAGCATGGCTGCTTCTGAAAGAGTCAAATTATTTGCTGACTTGTTGAAATAGCTTCGAGAGGCTGTCTCTACGCCGTACAAGTTGTGCCCTAAGTAGATTTGATTTAGGTATAGTTGCAGAATTTGGTCTTTGTTGAGAATTTGCTCCAAGCGGATAGACATTACCGCTTCAGCTACCTTGCGACTAAATTTTGACTGGGGAGAAAGAAACAGGTTCTTGACTAGCTGCATAGTCATAGTCGAGCCGCCTTCAACGGTTCTACCTTTTTCTAGGTTGACTATGAGAGCTCGGGCTATCCCGCCGGGGTTGATGCCTTTGTGGGTAAAGAAGTTGCTATCTTCTATCGCCAGAACGGCCCGTTTCAGGTTCGGGGAGATTTGGTCAAGGGGTACGACATCCCGGTTTGCTTCATCGTGGATGCTGGCTAGGGGCTTGCCGTTGATGTCGTAAATGTGGGTAGTTTCTGTAGGAGAGTAGGTTTGCAAGATCCGAACATCTGGCAAATTGCGGAAGCTGATCGCTAAGCCAACCAGTCCGCCAGCGACTACGGAACTGGCAAGCATTGTCATGCTGAGTATGGTTCCGGCGGTCACTTTACTGACTGACTGAACAAACTCGAATACGGGGGCTGAGTTTTCCGTGTTTTTGCGGACTGCGTTGGTTGACACGTGGATTTCACTTCCTCACTCGATTTGGGGTGTAAGACTTTTAATTTTAGATGCGAACCCTAGATACTGTCAGCTAATGAAAGCCGGTCAGCTTTGGGATTATAGTAGCTTGTTGACGTACTTCCCGGCATAAATGCACATGGATTCTCAAAGGATGTTACAAGGCAGACTGAAGCCGTGCCTCTCCACCGCAACTTCGCTGCCTCGTTGACTCTTAACTAGACTGTTCCCAGTCCCCGTCAGACCGTCTCCACAGGCAATTTGAGCCGCGCTGCGTCCCAGCGCAGAGATTCCGCGATTGCGGATCACTTGTGCGGCCGCTACGTCTCGATGAGTCGTGTAACCGCATTCAGGGCAGGAATGAACTCTGTCCTTTAATTCTTTTTTTCCGCTATGCGTATCGCATTGGGGACAAACTTGCGAGGTGTAATCTTTGTTCACCCTGTCAAAGTAAACGCCACGCTTCCAACACACCCATTGCAGGATTGAAACAAATTGCCCGAATCCAGCATCTAAGATATGTTTACCCAGCATTCCTTTCGCCCAGACTCGAAAGTCGATATCTTCGACAAACATCATCCCAGCATCTTCACAAAGCGAGTGTGCTAGTTTGAAATGCCAGTCTTTTCGAGTATCGGCAATGCGTTGATGCAATCGTGCAATTTGCCGATTTAATTTGTGCCGATTGCTGGAGCCTTTTTGCTTTTGCTTCAATCTGCGTTGCAGCAATGTCAGCTTGCGGTGCAGCGAATCTAAGAATCGAGGACGTTCAATCAACGCACCATTGGAGGTGGCAACAAACTTGTCTAGACCTAAATCCAATCCTACGGGATAACCCGATGGTAAAACATCGGGCACATTCACGTCACATTCTAGTGTCAATATCACAAAATACCCGGAAGCCTTGCGAACAATCCGAGCTTGTTTAACTAAAAAACCGTCGGGAATCTTGCGTGACTTGACATACTCTAACCACCCCAACTGCGGCAACTTGATTTGATTGTCCTTCAGGAATTGAGCTTTACCCAGTTGCGGGTAAACGAATGACCGAATTTTGTACCGATTTTTGAATCGGGGAAACCCCATTCCCTTGCGCTTCATATCAATGAATGCGGTTTCAAGTTTTCTCAGGACTTGTTGCAGCACTTGGGCGTTAACAGTTTTCAGTTCTGGATACTGCTCTTTGGCAAGTGTTAAAGACTTGGCTTGAGCATTGTAGTTTGGGTAGAGTTCATTAGCTGGAATGATGTACTCAGAGATGATTGAACAAGCATTCACCGGACACTTGCGAGAATTAATCCAGTATGAGCGCTCACGCAGAGCAAAATTCCACACTTTTCGGCACAAGTCTAGGGTGTGTTCTATTAGCCGAATCTGCTCATTTGTGGGCATTGCTTTGTACTCGTAAGTCAGGGTTAACAGGGTTCAATCACCTCCTTCTACAAAATTTTACATGATCTTGTAGGATTATTTTAAAAGCGGTGACTGGGAGCTTAAAAGCTGCTGCTGCGTTTCATCCCCGGCTGGAAAGACCGGGGTTCTCACGGCTTCGCGCTATAGTTATGTTTTTATGCGTCAACCAGTGAGTGTAACTAATTCTGCTGCACTTTGGCAAAACAATGATGGACGATCGCTCCCCGATGATAACTCCTAACCTTTCAGCGCTTTACCGCGGCGTCAGCGAGATTTTTCCCGATCGACCTGATTCTAGCAACCCTGACGAAAATTTAGCCCAACTGCTGGCAAAAGTCGATCGACCGTTGCGCGTCAAACTCGGAATTGACCCGACAGGCCGTGACATTCACTTGGGACACAGCATTTGCGTCCGCAAGCTGCGAGCTTTTCAGGATGCCGGTCACACAGCGGTACTAGTCATCGGAGATTTTACCGCAAGAATTGGCGATCCGACAGGGAAATCTGAGATGCGCACCCAGTTGACGGCCGAACAAGTGGCGGAAAATGCCAAGACTTATTTAGACCAAGTGCGTCCGATTCTAGATTTTGACACACCCGGGCGTTTGTCCATTCGCTATAACTCGGAGTGGTTGTCAAAATTGGACTTGGCGAAGATTTTGGAACTGCTGGGGACGATGACGGTGCAGCAGATGCTCGCTAAAGAGGGATTTGATAACAGGATGCAGCAGGAAAATCCAATTTATCTGCATGAGTTTCTGTATCCGCTAATGCAGGGTTACGATTCGGTGGCTTTGGAAGCGGATGTTGAATTGGGGGGAACCGACCAAAAGTTTAATATTGCGGTGGGGAGAGATTTGCAGCGGCATTTTGGGATGAAACCGCAGTTTGGTTTGCTGATGCCGATTTTGATCGGGACTGACGGCGCACAGAAGATGTCGAAATCCTTGGGCAATTATGTGGGTTTGTCGGAAGACCCGCTGACGATGTATTCTAAGTTGGAGAAAATTGCTGATAGTTCGATCGCCCAATATTTTGAACTATTGACAGATTTGCCGCTTGATGAATTGCCAGAAAATCCGCGAGAAAAACAGAAACTTTTGGCGGTCGATGTGGTAAGTCAGTATTGCGGGAAGGAAGCAGCCGATCGCGCACAACAAGATGCAATTGCGCTGGTTAAAGGTGCTGCGGGACAAGCTGATGCTGTAGCGGAGTTTTCTTTGGCAAACGTCCAGTTTCCGGCTAAGTTGTTTTATATTCTGAGTGCTAGCGGGCTTTGTAAAAGTAGCGGTGATGCGCGGAAGTTGATGCAGGGCGGCGGGGTGAAGTTGGAGGGCGATCGGGTTTCTGATGTTAATCTTACTTTTGAATCACCTGCTGATTTATGCGGTAAGGTTTTGCAGGTTGGGAAGAATAAGTTTGTGCGATTGGTGTCTTGAATCTCTTTTTTAACCGCAGATGAATACTGAAGATGAACGCTGATGAACGCTGATAATCGAATTATTGTTGCTTTGGATGTTTCGAGTCAAGAAGAGGCGATCGCCCTTCTGGACAAACTCCCGCAAGTATCTTTCTGGAAAGTGGGTTTGGAACTGTTTGTGAGTTCCGGGCCGGGGATTTTGGAAATTTTAAAACAGCGGGAAAAGCGGATTTTTCTCGATTTGAAGTTTCACGATATCCCGAATACTGTGGCTGGTGCTTGTCGTGCTGCTGCTAAGTACAATGTGGATTTATTGACGATCCATTCTACTTGTGGTAAAGATGCTTTGAAAGCGGCACAGTTGGCTTTGACTGAAGGGGCGGCGGCTGTCGATCGACCGACTCCTAAGTTGATTGCAATTACCCTGTTGACGAGTTTGAATTCGCGACAGTTGGCTTTTGAGTTAAAAATACCTTTGGAGTTGCCAGAATATGCTTTGCACATGGCATTGTTGGCTAAGGAAACGGGTTTAGCTGGGGCTGTTTGTTCTCCGCAAGAAGTGGAACAGTTAAGAAGGAGTTGCGGGGATGATTTTCTGTTAGTTTGTCCCGGTGTGCGTCCTTCATGGGCTGATGGGGGCGATCAAAAACGCTCGATGACTCCAAAAGCCGCTTTAAAAGCTGGTGCGGATTATCTGGTGATTGGGCGGCCAATTACTGCTGCGCCCGATCCAGTGGCGGCTTTTACCCGTATTTGTGAAGAGTTGGAGTAACAATACAAATGTTGTTTTTTACCGCCGATAAAAGCCGATGAACGCCAAGGGAATTTTATCTGCGTTCATCTGTGTTTATCTGCTGATATCTGCGGTTGCAACTCCGACTTGGGCAGTTAATTTTGTGACAAATCATACTAACAGTATAAATGCCAGTCGGTATGATTTGTTAGTGCGATCGCCCTGTCGGGCTGATTTAGAAACTTTGGTCGATCGTCTGTTGCAAGATTTGCCGAGTTATGCTAATCGCGTAATTGTGCGATCGGGCTTTTCTCCTAAAACTTCTACACCGCCCGGTTACGCCCTGCCTCAAATAATTTTAGCCGGTCGCCCGGAGTTTGAACCGTTACCTTTAAATTCTGGGGAGGCAATTCCTGAAAATGCTAGTCAAGTTTTTATTACTACTTTGGAACGGCAGTATCGCGGGGGAAAACGAGTCGAAATTCAGCAATATCATTGGTTATTTTTAACTAAAACCGAGAACCGCTGGGAGTTGGCAAAAATCGTTTCTCGGTTTGGTACTGCGGCGGATATTCGTCCTTTATTAGGTCAAGATAGTCAAAGCGAAATTGCTGAGGCTATTCGTTTGTGGTTGCGCGATTGTCATGCAAAAAATAATTTTTCCCGTAACTAAATTGTATTTTTGGGCGGGCGAGACGCCCACCCCACAAGAAATAATTGTGATTGTGGAACAGGCATCTTGCCTGTTCAGAACAAAGGTGTAAGAAAATTTAGTCTTTGTGTGTGGAACAGGCATCTTGCCTGTTCAGAACACAGGTGTAAGAAAATTCACGAATTTTGGGTTGAGTGGGGCTGGTTTTTGTAGATTGTGGGTGGGAATTTGAGATTTTTGGTGAACAAGCCCTACAAATCAACAACAAAAATTGATTAGAATTGCTCTTTGAATTCGTCTAGTTTAGCCTTGATTAGTTGCATATCTTGCCACATAAACCATTTCGGAGTTTCCGGTTCGCGGGAGGGGTTTCGCAGCAAGTACGACGGGTGAAAAATTGGCATACACAAACGATTTTCCCATTCAATCCATTGACCTCTAATTTTACTAATGGGCCGCTTGTCGCTGAGCAAACCTTTCAGGGCTGTTGCACCGGTTAATAAAATAATTTTGGGGTCTAAGATGCGAATTTGTTCGAGCAAGTAAGGTTTGCAAGCTTCGATTTCTTTTGCTGTCGGAGGGCGGTTGTTGGGAGGGCGACATTTGATGACGTTGGCAATGAATACGTCGGTTTCTGCACTCAATCCCACGGATTCTAAAATCTTATCTAACAGTTGGCCCGATCGCCCGACGAAGGGCAATCCGGTTTCGTCTTCGTTTTGTCCGGGCGCTTCTCCCACAATCAAAATTGAGGCTTGAGGATTGCCGCGCCCGATGACGGCGTGAGTGCGGCTGTTGCCCAATTCGCAGCGGTAGCAGCGGTTGCAGTGTTCGCCAATTTGTTCCATATTTTGATAAGTGCCCGGAGGAATGGGAATTTTGGCATTTGCTGGTATTGAGTCAGTTTGGAAAGTGGCACTTTGATTGTTGTCAAAAAGGCTCAGTTGCAAGTCGCTGGACATAAATTTTACAATTAGGGAGATTTTTTTGAGTCTAGAGTTTATAGTTTAGATCGGGTTTGGTGATTTGAGATTGGCTAGAAGCTTGTATGCGCGGCTGTCGATTCCCTACGGGATAGCTACGCTGCACGCACAATCTCCAATTAACACTCGCACAATCTCCAATTGTTTGGTTGAGCTCGTACAGGCAAAAATATGTTCTCTAACCCGTTTTTTGACGATCGCGCCGATGCTGGCGAAAAACTGGCCGAGGCAGTTCTGGGCGAGCTCGGCAAGTTGAATTTAACGGCACAGGAGGCTGTGAAACCGATTATTTACGCCTTGCCGCGCGGGGGTTTGCCCGTTGCTGTGCCGATTGCGCGCCGCTTGGGCTGTCCTTTGGATGTGGTTGTCGCTAAGAAAATTACTCGCCCAGATAATTTAGAATTGGCGATCGGGGCTGCAACTGCTGACGGTCACGTCCTCTGGGAAAAGCAAAAGCAGCAGAATTGGCGCTTGCAAAAATCAGCATTGCCCGTGGCTCAAAATAATGCTCAATCTCTGCTGGCAGATTTGTCTCCGGGACGCCCAAATATCAGCGCGGCGGGGGCTTTGGCGATTTTGGTAGATGACGGCATTGCTACGGGGATGACGATGGCTGTGGCGGCTAAGGCTTTGCAGTCGCAGCAACCGGCGGCTTTGTGGATTTGCGCGCCTGTCGCCCCGGCAGATTTGATGGGATTTTTGGCGGGAATGGGCGATAAGGCGATCGTCCTGGAGACTCCTCACCCTTTTTACAGTGTCAGTCGCTTTTACGGGCAATTTCCGCAGGTTGAGACGGCGGAGGCTTTAAGGTGTTTGCAGCAACAAACAGAATGGCGATCGTAGGTTAAGCTAGAAGGCTAAATCCAAAAGCTCGATCGCTAAAACATGAGACCTTGGCAATATTGGTTGGAGACTTTGATTCTGTCTACTCAGCACAACCCGCCTCGCTTTGTTGAGTTGGTGATGTTGACTTTGGCGATGATTTTGCTCGGGCTGTGGAGTGTAACATTGCAGTGGCAGTATTTAACGCTGTCTTTGAGTTATATAATTGGTTCGTCTTTTTCAATTTTGGTGCGGGAATCCCTCGGCCCGCGGCCTCAATTTCAGCTAACTCACCTGACAGCTTTGTTGTTATTAATTATCAGTTTTTATAGTTTTGCTGAACTGATTAGATAGTTAAGGCAGTTTTGATTTGTAGGGGCGGCTTTTACAATGTCATTGCGATGGTGGTGAAGCAATTGGATAAGTTATATAGCAATCCTCAGCGGGTTGTGAACTAGATGTTTTTTTGAACGAACCGCGAAGACGCGAAGGACGCGAAGGAAAGATCGAGAGTTCACAAATCATTAGCCATCATCCTATATTCTTATGGGATTGATGTAAAATTATGCGGTTGCCGGCAGGATCGAAGGCATAGATCTCTAGACCGTGAGAAGCTTTGATAATTTCTCCGCTGGGCGGATAACCTAAAGCCCAAATTCGGGCGATCGCAGTTTCGATATCGCTGACTTCTAAACACAAACTCATGCCTGTTTTTGCTCGATTGGCAAATTCCGATTTGTGGAAATTTTTTGGTTTGAATATGCCGAGTCTTAAGCCGGGGAGTTGAAATTCAGCATAAGTATTCGGAATGTAAGGGTTTGGTTCTATGTCGAGAAATTTTGTGTAAAATTTAACTAGAACTTCTTGATCGAGGTCTGCTAAAGTCACTAGGGCGGCGCTGTATTGGAAACTCATATAAATTGGTAATGGGCGATTAGTAAGGGGGAATTGGTAATATTATAACTTTCTATCTATTTAAAATCCTCCAATTCGTCCGACTATTTGGATTTTACCTTGTCGAGTTCCTTTGAGAATCACAGCTTCGCCGCTTTGCGGTACAATATCAGTAATCGCGGTAATATTTACTTGATGCGTTACCATAATAATCGCGCCTTTTGTGTTGCGGTTGTCAACAATTAATTTGCGAATGGCTGCTGTTTGTCTGGCTTCTTTGCTGCTGTCGCTAAAGAACGAGTTCAACGCTGGGAACGGTTCGACTTTGCCTAAATTTATCAATTTTGCTGTTTCTAAACACCGACACCACTGACTCGATAAAACTTTGGCAACTTTGATGTTGCGGTTGCGAAATTCGGCTGCAATTTGCTTGGCTTGGGTTCTTCCCTGTGCAGATAAATTGCGCTGGGTGGAACAGTCACCCAACTTAAAGTTAGCAGGATCGCCTGTGCCTGGGGCGATCGCGTGTCGCATTGCTACCACCAACCCTGTCTCATCCCGCTGCAACAATTGCCACCCTGCTTGAGTTTGCGCCTTGGTTGCTGCGTCAGAACTTGCAGTTGCAGTAATTAAGCCGATCGACAATACTAAAGCTAGCGAGCCGAAAAACCATTGACCGTTGAGGTAAATCCGCGCAGCCATTGTTGCAGAATTTAGAAATTAACTTATCATATTATAATACAACAAATATTGCTCTATGGAACTCACCAATTTTATTGCTCTGTCTGTCATTGTTGCCCTCGTGCTGGGGATTGGGTTGGGAACAATGACTTGGGCTTACTTCGGCAAGGGCAGCATTTCTGTACTCTTTAAAGAACCAATTTTAACTTACCCAGAATTTCCAGATACCGACAGCGGCACCAAAGCTTCTGTTTATTTCCAACAAGGAATTGAGGCTTATCAGTCGGGAAATTACCGCAAAGCTAAAGATAAATTTACCAGCGCTTTAGAACTAATTTCAACTTTGGCAGAAGCTTACCACAATCGCGCCTTGGCTTTGGCAAATTTGCGATCGGATGACGAGGCTGTTGCAGATTTGATCCGTGCCAGCGAATTATACCAACAGCAGGGGACTGGATTGGCGCTCGACACGATTAAACAAAATCTTGCCGCTTTGAAGCAGCGCAAGTTAGAACGAGAAAAACAAAAAGCAATACCCACAGGTTGAAACACTCGCACTATGCAGTAGTAAGGTGCGCCCTGCGCACCCTACAAGTAGAGGCTGTGCATAAGTCCTAAAAGAGTCAAAATAGAATATTCTCCCTTGATTTTAAACTTGTCTCTCATCTTCTATTTTGTCGATTTTAGAAATCAGCATTTCTCGGCTAGGTGCCACAACTCGATAATTAGTAATTGGATCGTAAGCTTCCCACTCTTGAGTCACTTCGCTGTCTTGCCAAAAAAACCATTCCCGGTAAATTTCGCCGTCATCAATGTCGCCGCACAAGGGAAGCCAATCATCTCCTCCCAAGCTATCAAAGTCTCCTCCTACTAAGTCAATCCAAGCTGCAAGGATACAAGATTCAATAGCACTATTATCAAAGGTAATTGCGTTAGAATCGAGAGAAGTTTCGGGAAAGCAAAGTGTGGATTTCATAAGCTGTACCTGAATGTTATGTTATTAATTTATAAAAAATTCCTCAACGGCAGTGACAGCCGAATGCCACTATCTCAACCTCCACAGTGCCCACAATAGAAAAACCTTGACCCCCAAAGCGCTCAAGTGTGTCTGCTGTATAGCTTGAGAGCGCTTTGAGTTAAGTCGCGGCAGAGGTTGAATTGCGCCAATTTGCCAAGTGGCACAGCAGAAAGCCCGATCGACCAAATATTGCTGGCGAAGGCTCTCGCGCATTAAGGAGTGAAGACAGCGCGACTGCCAATTGTATACTTGGTAAGTTGGCGAGTTTCAGTACAGTTTTTGTGATAAAATTAGCAGGAACCGGACTTTCGTACCCACAGCCCGGTTTTGTCAAAAGCTTTCAAAAGGTGGTGCGATCGCCAGTTTTGATTTATTGTTAATTTTGCGAAGTCCCGATCGACTGTTAGGGAAAAAAATTATGCAAGCAACCAACCAAGAAAGAATTATCGAGCTGACAATCCACTATACCAACGGCAAACAGCAACACTTCCAGTTCGTTGCGCCAGAGGGAACAGTAGGAGAGCAAGCAACTTTAGGCACTCGCCTGCACAAAATGTTGACGGCAGACCCGATAATTCTCGAATTGGCAGATAAACTGGTCGTTATCCCAGTTCACAACATACAAAGTATTGAAATATCGCCGGTTCCTACCAAATTGCCAGAGGGTGTCCTTCACCCAATGCGAGAAATCAAGAAATAGCTAAGGTATTCTGGATTTCAATTCAACTGAAAAGGCGGACAGGATGCTCACCCTACGAAAAATTTTAATAAACAGAAAGGTACAAAGTAAAAGCGGGACAACTTATTACAGCTAACAGATTTAAATAACCAAAAAACTTGTTGCTGGCCGTGAAATCAGTTACGAAAAAAAAGCAATTATTGTAGACAAGATCCCAACCCTGATATCATCACTCATTCCCAATCTAAAATCTAAAATTTAAAATCTAAAATAGTATGACGATATAGCGGTTCTCAAGCGTGGTGAGGTATGCCCTATGCCCTATGCCTTATGCCAGATAGTACCTCATGTTACTGAGAAAGGCTATATATCTCGCGTGAGTGAGGGGAATAATTGCAGGTTGCGCCGACTTTAACTTACCAGAAAAAATGCTAGAACTCCACTGTCACACTACTTATTCCGACGGCACTCTCACCCCTGCCGAACTCGTAGCCGCCGCCGCGTCTTCGGGGGTTCGCGCCTTGGCCCTCACGGATCACGATACGATGTCGGGTTGGGATGAAGCCTTCGCCGCTGCTGCTTTGCACGGTATCGAAATAGTCCCCGGGCTCGAACTCAGTACAGTTCACAACGGCCGATCGCTGCACATTTTAGGTTTTTATCCCGATGCAAATAAGTTGCAAGTTCCTTTGAACGATCGCCTGCAAGGAAGGTTTCGCCGATCGCAGGAAATGGTCGAAAAATTAGCAGCAATGGGATACGCGATCGAACTGCCAAAAACATCCCCAGGAATGGCACCGGGACGGCCTCACATTGCCTCTGCGCTGGTAAAAGCAGGTCACGCCAAATCATCGCGGGAAGCATTCGATCGCTGGCTGGGAGATGACGGCCCGGCCTACGTGCATTACGAGAAATTCTCGATCGCCGAAGGCATTGATTTATTGCGAAGTTGCGGTGCAGTACCTGTTTGGGCTCACCCTTATTTATTTCGCGGCGGCGCTGTTGAGGAAGTCTTAAAAGAATTAGTAGATGCTGGTTTAATGGGAGTTGAAGTATACCATCCCACCCACAGTTCTAGCCAAATCCAAAAGTTGAAAGATTTGTGTCTTCATTACGGTTTGCTGGCAACTGGTGGCAGCGATTATCACGGCCCGGATCCGGAAAGGAAACCAGCAGATAGCACCCAATTGAATATGCTGCATTTGCCGTTAAAATTGCTGGAACCGATTAAAATTGCTGCGGCGAGTTTGAAATAGTTGTTTGTGACACATTTTGCCGACGTATACAGTGGTCAAAAAAAGGAATCCTTCGCTTTTTGAGTGAGGGATTTGCCCGAAGTAAGTCATCAGGAGAAGACCGAGGTCAAGCAGAATATAAATTAATATGAAGTTAAAGGCAATTGCAGGCGAGTGGATTTTACAATGTTACTAAAGCAACTTGCCAAACGGAGCTTATTATGAGTGCAGAAGACAGAGCAAAGGCGATCGGCAAAAATTTAGAAGGCAAAGCTCAGGAAATTTTCGGCAACATCACGGGCAACAAAAAAGACCAGGTTGAAGGCAAAGCCAAACAAGCCGAAGCTGCCGCCCGCCACGCAGCAGAAGATGTGAAAGATACGGTGAAAAATATCACGGATAAGGCCAAAAGGTCGATCGACAAATTGTAGAAACCGCGCTATACCAAATCCTGGCTAATAGAATTCGCTTCATATCAAATCCTTTGCTATCAATAGGGTTTGATATGATTTATTTTTGCAATGTGCATAAACTGGGTGACTCCTGCGATATCTCTTCAAAAGCGCAATGGAGAAGTCCCTATTGTAAACCTGCCCCACCCAACTCAACCCTAAAATTAATTACAATGAATCAATGGAAAATATCTAATTGAAAAGACATGACTCAAAATAATTTACTGTCTCGCATCTCAATCGACTCGAATATCTGCTTTGGCAAACCCTGTATTCGCGGCCATCGCATCTGGGTTTCTCTAATTCTTGACTTTCTCGCTAGTGGAATGACTTTTGAAGAATTGCTTGAGGAATATCCGGGAATTGAACGAGAAGACATTTTGGCTTGTATTGCTTATGGGGCTGAGTTGGCAAGAGATTGTTATGTGGAAATTCCTTTGGGTGAAAAAAAGGTAGTTTTAAAGTGAAGTTAAAACTTGATGAAAATTTGGGCAGCATCCGCGTTGTTTCGCTGTTACGTTTAGCTGGGCACGATGTTGCGACTGTACGGGAACAAAATTTGAGTTCAACAGCGGATGGATTGTTGATTGATATCTGTCGGAGTGAAGGTAGATGTTTGGTGACTTTGGACAGGGGGTTTGGCAATCGCCTCCGCTACAATCCTTCTGATTATTCTGGGATTGTATTACTGCGTCTGCCTTCTCAAGCGAAACCGCAAGATTTGCAAGCGGCAGTAGAAATATTAATTTGCGGGTTGGATGCGGCAGAAGTTACGGGTAAATTGCGGATTATCCGAGGGGAACAGCTTTTGGAGTATCAAGCAATATCGGAAGATGAATCTGATTAAAATTTTCAAATAAAGGAGTGATGCAAAGTAAGCCGGTTTCTACGCAAAGAATGTCGATGTTGATTCTGCGTTTGGTAATAAGAAAGGGGGTAGCCAACCCGGATTTAATATCATGAGTTTAACACTCTTCATAGCGAGGACTTTCGCTATGAAACAGGGAATTAATTCCCTGTCGGACTTTCGGCAAAACGCGCTATTTCATCCATATTAATCCGAGTTTATCTCCGGTTAAAAATCGGGTTCTGCGGCTAAAAGCTCGATCGACAAATCCATCTGTTCCTTCCCCCGCGCCAAAAAGCTTTCGCACTCCTGCAAACACTCCACAGCCACCGCAAACTGCTCGAAAACCTCTTCTAGAGGCAACTCTCCCGATTCCACCCGATCGATAATTGCTTCAATTCGATCGACCGTTTCCTCATAATTCCAGTCAGACTGGCGCAACTGCGAATCAATCATAACTTTTATTCCGCA
Organism: Microcoleus sp. C2D2; assembly: GCF_036702495.1. Lineage (NCBI taxonomy): Bacteria > Bacillati > Cyanobacteriota > Cyanophyceae > Oscillatoriales > Microcoleaceae > Microcoleus > Microcoleus sp. C2D2. The sequence continues at coordinate 34,400 of NZ_JAUBTO010000004.1, forward strand.
TCCAATACTTCTACAATTTTAACTTTCAGCACGCCCCGACTCAACCTCACAGTCAATTCCTCTCCCAATTCCAAACCGTCAGTAGTGCGGACGATCGTACCGTCACTTTGGATTACCGCCGCATAACCCCTTTGCAAAACCGCCGCCGGATTCAGTGCGGATAACTTTTCTTGCAATACCTCCAGTTTACCAGTTGCTTGCCGCAAAGTTCGGGATGTCGCAGGCAAACGTTTTAATCGATTTTGTAACAGTTGCAAATGCTCTTCTTCTGTCTGAAATCTTGCCCGCACAGCATTTGCTAAATTGACCGTTCGCTGCTTGTGTTCAAAGTAAAGATCTGCTAAAATTGGTACAGCTTGAGCGGCCGCCGCAGTCGGAGTATGGGCTCGTTTATCTGCTACTAAATCCGCGAGAGTTTCATCTCTTTCGTGTCCGATGCCTGTAATAATTGGAATCGCACAATTCGCGATCGCCCTGACAACTCTCTCATCATTAAAACAAGCCAAATCTTCCGCAGAACCGCCGCCGCGCGCTAAAACGATCGCATCAGCCCTACCGTCCAATTCTACCCGGGCGATCGCCCTAGCAATGGCAGCTGCAGCCAATTCTCCCTGCACTCCTGTCGGCGACAGCAACACCCGCAAACCCGGATATCTTTGGGCTAGAGTGCGCTGAATGTCTCCCCAAGCAGCCCCAGTATCTGATGTCACCACGGCCACAATTTGCGGGTGTGCCGGAATCGGGCGCTTTCTGGCGGGATCGAAGAAACCCTCAGCATCCAAGCGCGATCGCAATTGCTGCAACCGCAAAGCCTGCAATCCTGCCCCAGCCGGTAGCGATTGCACAACAGTCAACTGGTACTCGCCGCGATTTTTGTAAACCCGGATGCTTCCCAAAACCAGCAACTGTTCCCCTTTTGCCGGCATTTGCACCAATTTTTGCCGCTGAGAATTCCACACCACGCAGCGAATAGCAGCGCTTTTGTCGGTGTCGCACAGAGTGAAAAAGCAGCCGCTGGGGTGGTGCGAAACGTTCGACACCTCGCCTGTCAGCCAAATTGATTGCAGGTTGCGATCGCCCTCCAACAAGTCTTGCAGGTATGATGTTAGTCCGGCAACAGATAAAGCTGTATCGGGAAGAATTGAAGTCATCCAATTTTAGATTTTAGATTTTAGATTTTAGATTTAGGCTACTATCAATATTTCGGACAGTGGGTGATTGCCAACCGTAAAATAAGGGTTTTAGGGGGATTGCGCTATCGACTTCCTAACGAAAAATCAAGGGTTTCAGACTAGGATCTAAAAATAGTCCGGACTATTGTACTATATCTAAGGTAATTTATTTGTAGACCGAGCGGGCGATCGTAAATTAACTGCAAACAAACTCATGATATCAGAGACAACGACTTCGATGAATGTGCTGCGCCAAGAGGCTGCGGCGATCGGCATTACTGAGGCAGAAGCCAGAAAATATGGCGACCTCCGACATAAAAGAACTTGGTCTTTGGCGATCGAACATCACCTCTCAATGCAAGATTTTGCCGATCGAATAGAACCATCCTTCACAACTTCCGAACCCGACTCGGACAGCGCACTCAACCACTCTCAAACTGCGGAGTCGAAGGACTATGGTATTCAGCTAACTGCGAACCTAGGCGAATCGAGAGTAACAAGGGAGAACCAAACTGCATCTCTTGCTTCCTTTCAACAGCCAGCAGAAGATATCGGGCGATCGCACAACAAATCTATCCAGCGCATCAAGCAAAATCGAAGTTTTGAACAAGTAGTTCACAACCACATTAAAGCCTTAAAAACTGCATCTAATGCTCGCACAAATCAACCGCATTCATCTCTCGGCAATTGGGTTTGTCCCGAGTGCGGCCCCCAAGGCGAAATTAGCTGTCACCTGTGCGAGGGTACTGGCAATATCAGCGACATTGCAGCTATTGGGTGGACGCTAGCTTATATGGAAATGTTGGGCTGTTCTGCTCGCGAAATTGAACCGCTACGAAAATTTTCGCCTTCGGTGAATATTCTGGAATTGAATTTTAAAGTTTGTGTTTCTCTCAAAGAAAGTAGCGAAGTTTTAGCCAGGACGGAAAAATGGGTAATTAGTCATTAGTCATTAGTCATTAGTTATTAGTCATTAGTTACCTGAGACCTCAACCAAATTAAGTATTGATTCCAGTTTTTTCAAAGCAACTTCTAAATCGTCATTAACAACCTGAAAATCAAATTCCCCCGCAGCTTCAATTTCCTCTTTAGCCCGCAGCAAGCGACGGGCGATCGCACTTTCGGAATCTTGACCCCGACTCCGCAGCCGCCGCTCCAATTCTTCCCAAGAAGGAGGTAAAATAAAAATTCGCAGCGCCTCTGGAAAATTATTCCTAATTTGCCTAGCCCCTTCGAGCTCAATTTCGAGGATTACCCATTTTCCCTCACCAATTCCTAGCTTGAGACCAAAATAAGGAGTACCGTAAAAATTACCCGCAAACTCAGCCCATTCCGCCAACTCTCCAGCCTCAACCATTTGTTCAAAGCGGCTGCGGCTGACAAAATAGTAGTGCTGTCCCTCAATTTCTCCCTCACGGGGCGATCGAGTTGTCACCGATACCGAAAGATACAATTTGGGATGGCGATTGAGGAGCGATCGAACTAGGGTGCCTTTCCCCACACCGCTAGGCCCCGTCAGAACAATTAATTTACCGAATTTCATTTTTAGAAGAGAAACCTGTAACAATTCAAGTTTTCGCTTACTCTAAACTGTAAGCGCTCAAATTGCAACTGACAAACCTCAATCATCCCGACTGTGAGCGTCTTTGCCGATCGCAAAACGATTAGCAACCGTTTCCGGCTGAATCGCCGAGAGGATGACGTGACTCGAATCTGTAATAATTACCGCTCTCGTGCGGCGGCCGTAAGTAGCGTCAACCAGTTGTCCCCGCTCCCGCGCATCAGTAATAATCCGCTTAATTGGCGCTGACTCGGGACTGACAATGGCAATCACTCGGTTAGCAGACACAATGTTACCAAAACCGATATTAATTAATTGAATATCCATGAAAATCTTAATCTATGGGTTAACGACTCACTATCAATCCTTACTTTTTATCATATATACAAAGATTTTTTCTGACAATCCTAAAATTAATCTCAACTAAGTTTTTTAGTTTGTACCTAAATTTTTTACCCTTTTGACGCCGAGTCCCCCGCTTTTTAACAAAACTTAAAAAAAGACTCGCTGTTGTCGCTCTATATTAAAGATTCGGTAAAATCCGCGATTTTTAGTCGCTAATAAAAGCATTAGCTGTATCGAGACAAAAGCCGATAAATGTTGCGAAATATAAAGTTAATGTCTGGGGGAGGGAAAGTTAAGTATAATCAGTGATACATGACAGCAAATATTCGCGGCGTTGCAGTTTGTCCTCACAATATTGACACTGATCCTGCTTTGGTGAGCCTTCAACCTAAACTAAAAGCTGCTGGCGATCGCACTTTCTCCCCAGTTTTACACATAAACATTGGGGATGTGCCTAACTATAGATGTTTCTTGTATGATGTTCTACAATAAAATAGGTTTGTAGTCAGGAATGCAAGTCCTATTAATATCAATAAAAAAAGTGTTGCTACAATTATCAATTTTATAACTATTATCAAAATTTGCCGAGTTCCTACAGATGGTCACACGATTATATCTAGCAATAGTTTTTGGAATTATTATAAAAATCCGATCGCTTTAGTCCTGACTACAAACATTTTGAATTCAGCAAAAGTTACGCAAAAAGTAGTTTTACGCATGAGTTATAACGTATTCCAGGTTTATGAAGTGTAGGGACAAAGGCTTTCGCCGTGTCCCTACGGGTATCGAACGATATGTGGTGTACTTCATAAGCGTTGAATCTGCTGGATAGCGGTAAGACTCCATGCACACCGCACCCTACACATACAGGATATGCGTAAATCTTGTTCAACAAAAAACCGGGATTAATGCAGATAAATTCACCCGCATTAATCTCCAGTTATTCCACACTTAATTAAGCCGCAACTAAACCGCTGTGTCTCAACAAAGCTTTAGTGCTCGGTTCGCGTCCCCGGAAAGTTTTAAACACTTCCATCGGGTGCAAACTGCCGCCCAATCCTAACACTGTATCTCGGAAGCGCTTGCCTGTAGATGCGATCGCACTTTCATCTTCCAAACCCGCTTCCTCAAAAGCCGCAAAAGCATCAGCGCTGAGCACTTCCGCCCATTTATAACTGTAATACCCTGCCGCATAGCCGCCCGCAAAAATGTGTCCGAAAGCGCACAAAAATGCGTCTTCTTCCAGAGGAGGCAAAACTGTGGTAGTTTTAGCTATGCGGTTGCGGACATCGGCCACAGTTTCGCTGCCGCCCGATCGGTAGCGGTGGTGCAATTCGATGTCAACGCTGCTAAAATGTACTTGCCTGAGCATGGCGGTGCCGCTCATGTAGTGGCGCGCTGCTAGCAGTTTTTGGTAATAGTGTTCCGGCAAAGTTTCCCCGGTTTCGTAATGCTTTGCCATCCCGAACAAAGTCGCGCGGTCGTAACACCAATTTTCCATAAATTGACTGGGCAATTCCACCGCATCCCACTCAACATTATTGATGCCCGAAGCCCCCGGATAGTCTACCGTTGTCAGCATATGCTGCAAACCGTGACCGAATTCGTGAAACAAAGTTTCGACTTCCCCAAAAGTCATTAAACTCGGTTTCCCGTCAACAGGAGGACTTTGGTTGCACACCAAATAAGCCACCGGCAACCGCGTGGTTGTCTTGGACGCTTCCACAAATTTAGCGCGCACCACGCACTCGTCCATCCAAGCACCGCCGCGCTTTTCCTCGGGGCGGCTGTAGGGGTCTAAATAGAAATTGGCGATCGCATTTCCTGCTTCATCATCTATTTGGAAATAGCGCACATCTTTGTGCCAGACAGGAGTTTGACCGTCCGCCGCAGTTACTGTCACGCCGAACAGCCGCTTTACTAATCCAAATAATCCCTCTAATACCTGCGGCAAAGCAAAGTAAGGGCGCAATTCTTCGGCACTAAAAGCAAACTTTTCTTCCCGCCGCCGTTCCGACCAAAAACCTACATCCCAGTGCTTCAAATCCCCAGCTTCCGGCGCGCCTTTTTCGGCAGCAAAAGCTTTCAAATCTTCTAAATCTTTGACAGCAGCACTGTAACTAGCTAAGCGCAATTCTTCTAACAAAGCTTCCACTGCTGCAACGTCAGGAGCCATTTTGCTCGCCAAGCTCAATTCGGCATAACTGCTAAACCCGAGCAAAGCAGCTTTTTCCTGGCGCAAAGCTAAAATGCGATCGGTCAACGGCCAGTTATTCAATTCTCCGCTACTTGCTCTGCCGATAAAAGCTTTGTACAACTTTTCGCGCAAGTCGCGGCGGGTGCTGTGCTGCATGAAAGGGCCGTAACTCGGAAAGTCTAAAGTAATCCGCCAAGGGCCGTTTTCGGCATCCGCATTTTCTTCGCCGGCGCTGCGAGCGGCTTGAGCTGCTAAACTCAACAAACTCGGCGGCAAACCGTCAACTTCGTCTTTGTTTGTGAGGGTGAGGCTGAATGCTTTGGTAGCGTCGAGGACGTGATTGGAAAATTGGGTAGTAATTTCGGCCAATTCTAATTGAATGGCATTAAAACGCTCTTTTTGCTCGCCTTCTAAACCCACGCCGGAGAGTTGGGCGTCTCGGAGAGCGGCTTCGACAATTCGCTGTTGAGCTGACTCTAAGCCGTCCCAATTTTCGCTGGCCCGCAGCGCTTTAAAAGCTTCGTAAAGCGGTTTGCTTTGACTGAGCTTGCTCCAAAATTTTACTACTTCCGGCTGCACTGTTTCGTGGGCCGATCGCAGTTCCGGGCTATTTTTCACGCCCATCAAATGTCCGACAATGCTCCAGCTCCAATTTAAACGCTCTCCGAGCCGCTGCAAGGGTTCTACTAAGCCGCTCCAAGTCGGCTCGACAGACGATTCTAAGGCAGCTAGCGAGGCTTCTAGTTCGGTCAGCAGTTGGGTGAGGGCGGGGACTACGTGTTGTGGTTCGATCGCGTCAAATGGAGGCAATCCTTGACCGATTAGTAACGGGTTATCAGCAAGAGTGACAGTTGCAGTCATTGAATTTTGTTGTAACAGGTTGAAAACAGGTGAACTAGGCAGATTAGCTTTTCATTTTTTGACACTCAGGGTGCGTGAACGCACGGAGATTCTTGGTTCAACCAGTCGGCTTGCCCGTTGGTGTCACCACCAACGAGTAGAGGTCGGTCTGTCCCCAAGCGTTAATTCCGGCGTGCCCCGCCGTATTTATTTGAATTCCTGTTTGTCGTAGAGCTTTAGCTAAAATATTCTGTGCTGCATTGTGGTCGCGGTCTAACACTAATCCACAACTACAAATTTTAGTCCTTACTGACAACGACTTTTTAACCGTGCTGCCACAACCCGAACAGTCTTGAGACGTGTATTGAGGGGCGACAGCAACAACTGTTTTCCCGTACACGTTCCCTAAATACTGCAACCACTGAGCAAACTGACTCCAAGCTGCATCGCTTATTGATTTAGCAAGCTTGCGGTTTTTTACCATGTTCTTCACCTGCAAATCTTCGTAGGCTACGAAATCGCTAGATTTCACTACGCACAACGCCGTCTTTACGGCGAAGTCTTTACGTTGCCTACTAACTTTGAGGTGTTTTCTCCCTAACTTGTTGATAGCCTTCTGGCGATTAGACGACCCTTTATTCTTTTTAGAAACTTTCCGTTGCAATCTGCGGAGCGCCTTCTCACTTTTACGTAAATAGCGAGGGTTGGGTACGGTGTCTCCGTTACTATCAGTTAAGAAGTGGTTTAACCCAACGTCGATACCAATAGCCTTACCTGCTGGACTGATTTCCTCTGTCCGTTTTACGTTGACGCAAAACTGAACATAGTAGCCATCTGCCCTTTTGACAACCCGGACTCGCTTAATCTCGTCAGGAGCATAGAAGTGTAGGTCACCAGAGCCGACTAATTTAAAAGTACCCGCTGCGAAGCCATCGCTAAAAGTCAATCTTCTTTTGTCAGAAGAAAGCTTCCAACCTGATGTTTTATACTCCACAGAACGCGAGTTCTTTTTGAACTGCGGGTAGCCTTTCTTTCCAGGTTTCTTAGCTTTGCAATTAGCGAAGAAACGTTGGACAGCAAAAATGGCACGTTCGGCCATCGCTTGACGCGCCATCGAGTTAAGTTTTCCCGCCCATTCAAACTCACAAGCCAATATGGCGCACTGTTTGTATAGATCGGACAGCTTAACATTTTGATTGTCCATCCAATAACGAAGAGCCTTGTTTCGGATAAACTGAGCAGTTCGGATCATGTCGTCGATGACCCGATATTGCGCTTGTTTACCTTTTAACTTGTACTCTAGTGTTATCATGCAGCTATCCTAACACTTTATGGCGACTTGTGACTATAAAAAGAAAAGCCGCCCTGAAAGGACGGGGCTTTAAACCCAGGTTTTCGGTAACACAGTTGTCCAAAAACTTGGACTCGATCGGGCGACAGTCGGAGAGTCGGAGAGTGTCGAGCGTGTCCGAGGGAAAAATCTTCCTTCTGACTGATGACTAATGACTGCTGACTAATGACTGCTGACTGATGACTAATGACTGATGACTAATGACTGCTGACTAATAACTACTGACGGGTCTCTTGTGTGTGCTGCAACTCCTTGACAACCGTGATTAAGCGCTTCAGGTGAGGTTTGACAACTTCTTGCTGCTCGTGTTCCAAACGGTGGATTTGAGCTTGGACGAGGGACAAATCTGCAGTCGATTGGTGCGCGGGAGCTTGCAGTTGGCTTTGCAAATTGGCCATAACTTTCTGGATTTCCAAAAATCGAGTATTTACTGCTTCCCAGTCGTCTCGGGTGAGAGAAGTTTCTGCCAAGCCTTTCGTCGCGCTTTGCAGTTTCTCTATAGCCTGTTCCACAGCTTCGAGAGTCGCCGATTGGCCAACCGATAAATCTTGCACTTGTTCGCTCACCTGCTGGCGGACATCGAGCACAGCAGACGCCACGATTTCTTGCAAAGAAGCTACCGACTCTCCTAAACTCAGCAATTGCCGCTGGATGTCGAGAGAATCCTCTAAGCCTTCTGGCTTAGGCAGTGCAGCCATTTGCTGGCGCAGCGCTGTAATATCTCCAGACAACTGCTTGCGCAATTTAACAATTACCGTCACCGCCGTTTTTTCGACCTTATTTACAGACTTTTGCACTTGGGCGATTTCCAAATTTTGATGAACCCGCACTTGCTGCTCGAACCGATACCGGTTAGCAACATTCAGCGACAAAGCCAAAGTTAGGGGAGCCACCCCGTAAAAAGCTTGACCCGACACAGCCACCGCCAGGGAACCCACACCAGAGGCCGCCAGAGAGGCGTACTCTGCCAGCTCCAGCCAGTGCCTTTGAGGAAAACTTGGCCTCAACTGGTTTCCAACAGAGGGTTTTGGCTTCCGCACGGCTCTTTGGGTCATAGTATTTTCTCGTTTTTGGTAAGGTTGCGAGACTGGGTGGAGCATCGATTTCTATCCTTTTTTCAGTTATATGTTTTAGATTATTTCTTGGCACTCTTCTATTTTTACCTTAGTCAGCAAGTTAAGAATCACTGACATATTATTATGTATTTGGGAGTCCGCTGCGATCGCCCCTAATTCTGGCTGTTAAAAGGTTGGCCCCAACGCGCCCTCTATTTTACAGGACGCGGGCGCGATCGGCTTCGGGCGATCGACTTTCGCGGCTGCTGTGCCCAACCGAACCATGCCTAATACCATTTTAGATTTGAGATTTGAGATTAAAAATTAAAAAAATGCGACCTACTGATGGATCTCGGGATTTGGAGCTTGTCGGTAGTTGCATTTTTGTTCCCCCATTGGTATAATTTACTCTTTCTGAATTGCCCGAATCAAGTTTACTGCGAAAATTGACCAATGAACTCAGAAAAACCCGGAATTGCCGATCGGCTAAAGTCTATTTTCAGTATCGGCATCTTTATCATTCTCGTACTAGGAGTAGGCTTTTTAAGCGTTAATTTTATTTTAGCTCTCTATGCAAAATTTTCTTAAAATTAGTCCTGAACGCATAGTGTCCAGAAACCGGGTTTTTTACGAGAAGAGGCGTTGCAGCCCGCAGAATAGGTAAAAAACCCGGTTTCTTTGGTATTTATGCGCCCAAGACTATTTTGGTTATAACTGAGATATTGCACCATTCTCAATAAGGCTTTTATGGGCGGGCTCTCCTGCCCACCCCACAAGAAATTAATTCTTCGCTTCACAGGCAAGATGCCTGTTCCACAAGAAATTAATTCTTCGCTTCACAGGCATCTTGCCTGTTCTTGAGAATGGTGCAAGATGTGAGTTATAACCCTTTGATATATTGCTTCAGTACAGGTGGCAAAGTGTAAAGACTTTCCTGTTTTTCGATCATGCAGCGCCGCGATAGAGATTGCAATGCGTTTAGCAAATCTGATGATGATATTTGTCCGTTTTGTAGCAAGTTGGCGACGTTGACTGGCTGGTTTTCTGTCGCCAACAATGACATGACTTGTTTTTCTAGTTCGGAAGTGCGATCGTACTGCTGCTGTAAAATATCTTTTAAATCTTCGGGTAACAATATGGTATCATCTATTAATAACTCTGTCGCGCCTATTCCCAACTCTTGAATCAGAGTCGCCACGCTTTTTAACCATAACGGGTTGCCTTGGTAGCGGTGAATGAGTGCTTCGCAGTTATCAATTTCTGTTAATCCTTTATCTCTGAGAATTTCTCCGGCGGCTGCGGTGTCTAAACCAGTGAGTTGTAAAGTACGAATGGGAGTATTTTCGCTGGTGAGTTGAGGCACTTCTTTCGGCGGTTCCCAACCGATTAGCAGAAAGCAACAGGGATGAGATAATTTTTCTATTTGTTTGAATAAAGAGCGATATTCTTCGCAGTCTGGTTTATACTTTCCTGCCAATTCGCCGCTACAGAAAAGGTTGTGAATGTCATCTAAGACTATTAAACAGCGATGCTTTTGTAAATATTTGATCGGCGGTAAGCGTTTCGGGTTTGTTGGGGATGAATCTTGTTTTTCTGACTGGGAAAAAAGCTGTATTAGGTTAGATTGAAATTTATCTACGGTGGGGAATTCGTCTAGTGTGTACCAAACTGCGTACTCAAACTCGTCTTTGATTTGTTTTACGAGTTGTACTGCTAGGGCTGTTTTGCCGATGCCGCCGATACCGGTGAGGGTGATGAGGCGGCAGTTTTGTTGTAGAATCCAGGTGGTGAGGGTTTGGAGTTCGAGGGTGCGATCGAAGAAGTCGCCCAACTCCGGCATTTCGCTTAAATCTTGATGTAGAGTTTTAGTTTGTTTTGTGTTAGGTTTTTCGTCATATCGCCCCTCGCACCAAATACCAAATTGATGTCTGCGGTACAATAAAAGTAAACTCATAATTAATCTTTAAAAAATTAACATGATCGACCTAGAGTTACCCCAGCCCGATCCATTCACCAACCTCAATGTGACGCTGCTGCTAGAATCACTCACATCCGGAGAAGTTGTGGCATCTGTCAGAGAGTTTCCCGACTGTCAAGTGAAAGCAGAAACACGAGAAGCGGCGATCGCACAAATTAAAGCTACCTTTTTAGAACGGCTCAAAAATATTGAAGCGATTTCATGGAACGTGCCGATTCAGGCTTCAGAACCAACCTGGATGAAATTTGCAGGTGTCTTTAAAGACGATTCCGATTTGGTGGCAATGGCGATCGCACAAATGAAAGCTACCATTTTAGAACGGCTCAAAATTATTGAAGCGATTTCAGGGAACGTGCCGATTCAGGCTTCAGAACCAACCTGGATGAAATTTGCAGGTGTCTTTAAAGACGATCCCGATTTTGTGGCAATTATGGAGTCAATTCGCGCCGAACGAACCTCAGATGATGAGTCAGAAGTCGATCCTTCCTATTACCTGTAGAGGTGGCTTTTTGTGTCTCGATATATTCTGGATACGGATTGCGTTTCAGATATTTTCTACAATCATCCCCATGTCACTGCTAACGCGGCCAAGCATCAGGTTGCTGTCACGATTGTCACAGTTCAAGAACTCTTCAATGGCTGGGTTGGCAAGATTAACGATCCGTCCGAGGTGCATAACCTACCTGGACTCTATTCTCAACTTTGGACAACTGTAAAATTTCTGCAAACTATTGAGGTACTGGACTTTACACCGGAAGCTGATACTTGTCTCAAGAAACTGTTAAAAGATCACCCGCCCCTGCGGAAAAATCGCCTGCAAAAAGATATGCGGATTGCAGCCATTGCTTTATCCATCGGTGCTACCGTTATCACTCACAACCAACGAGACTTTTGTCAAGTTCCTGGACTCTCGATCGAAGATTGGACGCTTGATTCCTAACTCCTAAGTGCTGACTGCTGACTGACTAAGGCAAAAACTTGGGAACTTGATATTCGCGACTTTCGGCGATCGCAATTTGCAAATCGCCCATTTGGCGGTCCAACTCATCTATTGTGCTTTGCAGAACAGACTTCCACTGTTCCCTAGTTTCCCAGCGAATCAACATCACCACCTCATTTTCCACCGAATCCACCCAAATTTCTTTGCCCAAAAAACCGGGGAAATTTTTTAGTCCCGCCGTCCAAACTTCTTCATCTCGTTGAATAAACGCCTCCCACTTTTCCGGAGGTACTTTAAATCTCAGCCACTCGATTACCATATTATTTCCCCTGTAAATCACTTGATTTTAGATTTTAGATTTTAGAATTGATTGTACAGCCGCACTCTGGGGGCTTAAACAATCCTGGACGCAAAAAATGGTTCGACGCGCGAATTATAGCCGTAAGGTGCGCCGAAGAACACCCTACATAATTAGGTTCTGCATAAGTCCTGCTCAACTAAAATCTCAACTTTTTTGCTCTGGGCGACTTTCGGCGGCAGCTTGTCTCCAGCTTTGGGTGAAGTCAATTAATCATTGCCGATCGCAATTTTAATTATCAACTCCGTTCCCTCTCCCGGACGCGAAATACAGTGCAAGTTACCGCCGTGCTTTTCTACTACTAAATGCTGGGATATTGCTAGACCCAAACCTGTGCTCGTGTCTGGAGATTTAGTGGTAAATAAAGGGTCAAAGATGCAGCCGAGGACTTCTTCAGTCATCCCAGGGCCGTTGTCCCTAATGGCGATCGCAACTTCGTTTTCCTCTACCACCGAGGTCCGAATCCGAATTTCGGGATTTAATATTCCAGAGCCCGAGCTGGCCCCAGACAAGAAAGACTGATTTTGCATTTTACCATTCTTTTCGGAATTTCTCCCCCCTTCTTCCAAAGCGTCGATCGCATTTGTCAACAAGTGCATGAACACTTGGTTTAAGTGTCCCGCATAGCAGCGGACTAGCGGCAAATCCCCGTATTCTTTAACTAGAGAAATCCCCGGCCGTCCCCCTTTAGCTTGCAGGCGATTTTGCAAGATCAGCAAAGTGCTGTCCAAACCTTCGTGGATATCTGCAGGCTTCATTTGGGCTTCATCGGTACGCGAGAACAAGCGCAGCGATCGCACGACATCCCGAATCCTTTCCGAACCGACTTTCATTGAATTTAGCAGTTTTGGCAAGTCTTGCGTGATAAATTCTAAGTCTAATTCCTCCATCACATATTTAATTTCCGGCACGGGATGGGGATAATAGTTTTGGTAAAGGTCGATCAATCGCATTAGTTCTTGAATGTAGCCGGTGGCGTGGCTGACATTGCCGGAAATAAAACTAACTGGATTATTAATTTCGTGCGCTATTCCTGCTACCAACTGCCCCAGGGATGACATCTTTTCTGTTTGAATCAGTTGAGTTTGAGTTCGCTGCAAAATTAACAGCGTCTGCTCTAATCTAGCCGCTTGCTGCCGCAGGCGTTCTTCGGATTCTTGCAAAGCAAAAAGAGACTGTTTGCTTTCTGTAATGTCCAATCCCACAAATACCGCCGCCGTATTGTTATGGTATTTTTGAGCGACAATTAGATAAGTTTTATTTTCTCCTCTGATGCTCGCTGTTACTTCTTGAGATGTCTTCTTTTTATTGCTGGCAAAGAAACCGTATACTAAATCGTTAAATTTGGGACTTGTATCTAAAAAACCTACTTTTTGACCGGTAAATACTGCGGCAGGCATTTTATATGCCCTAGCTAAATGTCGGTTTACTCCCAAGTACCGCAAATCGGAACTTACCCAAGAAACTAATCCCGGCACGGCGTCCAAAACGGCTTGAAGTTGCTCTTTCGCCTCTAAAAGCGCTGATTCTGCTACTTGGCGATCCGAAATGTCGCGGGCGATCGCGCAGCGGTATTCGCAGCCGCCGTATTCTAAATAATTGACTTTAACTTCGACGGGAAAACTGGCGCCGTCTTTGGTTTTGTAACTGGTTTCAACAGTGAGGTTGCTTTGCTGCTTTAGTTGCTCCCAGTGCTCGGGCCAATCCGATGCTGGTAACTGCGAATCGATGTCGCTAACCCTCAGGTTTAGCAGTTCCGATTCCGAGTAGCCGAAAAGATGGCAAGCGGCTTTGTTGGCGTAGCAAATTTGACCGTCGGAGGTAGTAATAAAGATTGTATCAGCAGCATTTTCGAGGGCAATTTGAGTTAGTTGCGGTATGGTTTCTAACGGCTTGCTTTTGACCTCGGACAGAAATTTATTATAGTCATTTGTTTGAGCGAGATCGCAGGCTATCTCAGAGGCAAACAGGATCAAACCGCCGATCGCACCTTCGCTATTTTTCCAAGGCTGAAATATCCATTTTACCGACGCGGCCAAAGAGCCACCTGCGATTTTTCCTGATACAGATGCGATCGATGGCCCTGCCACAAACTCGCTGTATTCCAAAACTCCGGCTAAACAAGCCTGGGCATTTTGCTCCCAATATTCCGGGAGATTCGGGAACAGTTCCCAATGATACCGGCCGATCGCCGATTGGCAGCCGAGCCCGCAATCTGTTTCCCAGCGACGAGAAACCGACAGATAGCGCATTTCACAATCTACCATTGCCACGGCCTCGGCGGAGCGCTCCACAAACCGCCGAAGTCGGTCTTTACTCTCGGACACGGCTGCCTCTGCGGGTTGTTGGGCGATCGCGACTGTCCCGTCGGCGTACCTTCCCAGTCCCTGACTTTTTTGCTGAACTGGCTTAGTTTGCACGGTTTGGGATTTCCTCCATAGCTGTCAAGTTTAACAAATTCTGTTTGAGACCAAAAATGCTGTGTTCCCCTGATTTCCCCTCTCGGACGATACCCTTACAGGGTATCACCCCTCAGTCATATCATTTTTGATGTCTATATGTCTATCTGTCTACAGGCATTGGTGTCAACTTAAGACCAAATCTATTGCCCGACTGCTGTTTGACGATTAGGCACAGATGGCCCGGGCGATCGCCGAATAGCCGGATGGGACTCGAGTGCTCTCTGGTCTCCCCCGACTATTGGGGGGCGCAAGAGGGGGAGCAAGACTCGGCAAAAAACGAGAGATACAAAGGATTTTAGGTGATTGTTGACACCAATGGTCTATAGGTACTCAAGCAATTTTTCCCCCAACTTTGAGATTCAGAAGATTTCCTGGTGATTGTTCGGTATTTGATACATCCAAAAAGAATGCAACTGTAGGCCCGCGATCCAAACCTTGAGCTTCCTCACTCATTCCCAATTCTTTAATTGAAAATCGAAAATCGAACATGGTATGAGATCGTGCAGTCAGTGCGATCGCGCAGATAGCTGGAGAATTTAAGAGATAGCTCAAACAAATTTGTGCGTAAATTCACTGGTAAAATCCACTCTCCCTTTGCGTAACATTGCAGGATCTAATCTTTCAGCAGTGTTGCAAGTCATCAAAACTACGAGCTTTTGTCCAAATTGAATCCCGTGCTCGTCTATCACGCTTTGATACAAAGTGCCATCCAGCAAACTCAAAATGTGTTCAGTTTTGTTAGTGCGTTGGCCCTCTGCGGTCGATCGATCTTGAGCCAAATTATCAGCCTCATTGATAATAATACAAATCCGCTCTAAATAACTCGGTGGCACAAAATTTTCCACAGCATCGTGGTCTAAGATAAAAATTACATAACCCAGCGGCACTAAAATTTCCTTTGCTACCGCTTGCGTCCAAGCAGTTTTGCCCGTCCCCGGTTCGCCACTGATCAAAACAGCCAACTGATTTTGATCCAGAATTGCCTGCTGAATTGTATCAGTAAAACTTTGAACCTCCTCCGTAAACGTCCGAATTGGGAACTGGCTGTGAACCTGTCCGACGCGGCTTTTGTACCCGCCCAGAATCACCGCTAAATTGTAAGTTGCCTTGCTAACGAGCGGCGCAATATCTTGGGAAATCAGAGTGTAGCAGCGTCTTCCCCTGTCGTAGCTGTCAATTTGCAGCCAGCAGCCTAATCGGGCCCAATAAGCATAAACAGTACCCAAAACTTCCAAGCGTTCCCAGCTAATAAATCGCTCCGGGGCATAAGAAAAATGTCGCTCCATAAAACACTGGGTAATCGCATCCGGTTTTCCCAGCAAATCCAGAACTTTGAAAACAGTAATCTCTTGGAGTTTGTTGAGAACGTAGTCGATGGGAATGCTAGCGCGGCTGACCAATTGTACCACCGGGGTTTCGGTAGCTAAAACGTCTTTGTAGCGGTAATCCGGGTAAACTGGCTGCGGAGTAATGTAATCCCAAAACTCATCCATTTCGTAGCGAGTATTTTCCGAGAATACATTTAAAATATTTGCCCACCAGGTATATTGGTGTCGTCCCATTGCGTCGGCAATGTCGCTAGCTGCACCTAAAGTTTTTTGAGCTAGTTCTAAGGGGTCGCTAGACGCTAAGTGTAGCAGGTGATCCCAATCAAATTGACGGTAAAAAGGTCGCCAGCCCGAGCCGAGCAGCCCTCGATTTTGAGGATTGTTTTGATTGAAATTGTTGTCGCGATCGCCCATATCTTCTGCACTCATTTTGCAAAACTCCTACTTGCTCTTAATTTTAAAACATTTTGGGTACAATTTATACAAAACACCGGAAAGTTCTCAACTTATTTTGAGATAATTGGGTGGCACAAAATCTACTAGCCAAACTTGGTTGGCAGAGCAGTAAAATGTATGGCCGTCGCTTTGCATTGCTGCGGCATCTACAGTAAAGACGGCCGGGATGCCATGTCTTGCACCTACTTGGCGCGCGGTCTGGATATTCACCGACAAATGAACATGATGCCGCGACATTTTCCTAATTCCTTGACTGAGAATAGACTCGACGGCAGTACTACTTGTGCCGTGATATAAAATATCCGGGGGAACAGCGGGTTCTAACTGCAAGTCTACCTCTACACTGTGTCCTTGGTTCGCACGAATTAGAGTGCCTGTGGAGTCGAGTGAAAAGCGCTGCTTGTCGTTTTGCGCGACTACTTTTTTGAGTTCTGCAAGCTGAACTGGAAAGTTATTTTTTTGGCACGCATCGAGGAGTTCGTTAACAGGAACCCAGCCACCTGGAGCGAGTTCAATGCCGATGCGCCCTGGCGCGTGGCGCAGGTGTTTGCTGAGATATCTGCTGATTTTTACTAAGCGAGAATCATTCATGATTTTACTTTATTTATTGAGCTTTTAAATCACCTTTTACAAAATGTTACTAGCGGCTTATTTCGTGGGTGGGCGGCGGGTTTGTTGAATCTGTTTGCACTGCCAGAGGGCGCTTTAGTGAACCCGCCCTACAGGTTTGTTAAAATTTTCATATCGCCAAAAACGAAGGGTTTTACGCGCGAATTCGAGCGGTAAGGTGCGCCCTTAAAAACCTACATAATTAGGTTCTGCGTCCGGGAATGAAAAAGTTTTCGGTGTGCGAGTTCTCACGAGCTTTATCTTTTGATAATTATCAAAAAATCTGCATTCTGCCATGCCTTCTACCTGGGGATAACTCCGCCAAAAATAGCAAAATTTAGATAGCGCCAGTGACATCCTGCGTCGGCAAAACCTGCTTCTGCAAGCCACTTGGTCTGCTCTTCCACAGAGGAGGGAATATCTTCTCCTAGATATTTTTGAAACCAGGCTGCATCGTCTTCTCCGTTAGCTTTCATGTACTGCCGCCACAACTGTTCGTATTGCTCAGTCAGCCGGGGAGTAGCACCTGTCACAATATCTCGAATTAGCAAGATTCCCCCTGGATTCATCGAGTGGAAAAGTTTGTGAAATAGCTGTTGTTTACCTGCGCTGTCGAGGTGGTGGATTGCCAACCCTGAAACTACCAAATCGTAACCGCTGCCGAAATCATCTTCGGCAAAGTTTCCTTGCTGCAAGGTCAGCCGTTCTCGGACAGCGGACAAGTTAGTTTGGCAAGTTTTTAGCATATTTTGCGCCATGTCAAAGGCGAGGACTTTTGCTTGAGGAAATGCTGACAAAACCACAGCCGACAGTATGCCAGTTCCCGCGCCTAAATCCAGAACTTTTATGTTAGCATTAGTTTCAGAAGGGATTAACTGCAATATTACATCGTGTTGTTCGCGATAGCGCGGAATCAGGCGAGGAATTAAGCCGTCATAATCAAATGCTCCTTGTTCAAAGTGCTCGCGTACAGCGTCTAAATTCACAGACTATTTTCCTCAAATTGTTAATAGTTGAGTGCGTCAATGCAGTTGGGCGGCTCTCTCGTTTGAACTTATATTACATTTTATAATACAAAAATTATACAGCCCTGTCAAGATGTAGAAGAAAATAATTTAACAGAAGTTGCCGACGATCGCAAGACACGGACTTTCTTCGCCCAAACCCGCCAATGATTAGGGAACTGTCTAGCCATACACATATATCTGCTTGAGTGGATCTGAGGCAGAATGCCACAGACCCGAAAGCCGGCCCTTGAGGAGACTTTGTGCCAGATCCGAGGAGTAATTGTGAGAAAAAAGTTGACGGTTATGCTACCCGTTTAAAAGAAGAATGGAACTGTAGGCGTGCGATCCACACCCTAAATTTCTCAGTAATTCCCCCTAGTAAAATATAAAATATAAAATATAAAAGGGTATTAGCCAGCAGCGGACGATCGGCTAGATATGAGAAAATCAGTCCTCAGATTGACAAAATTTAGCCAACTATAAATAAAAATTGAGGTGACTCCCGAGTCGATGTCCTGCCAAATTTTCAGGAAGATGAAGAGATGCAAAATATTGCACCCGCCGACGCGGGAAAGAAAATAGTGACAATGAATCAGGATGCGAGTAGATTAGGTGTCAGCCGTCAGGGGAAAATAGAAGCAATGGAAATCCAAGAGCGGAGCAAGGATAAGCCGGATCGCCCAGGCAAAATTTATACGACAAAAAAACTAGATTCGTCGCTGCAAGAATGTTTAGATTTTCAAGGAGCGATCAACAGATCGGCACTTGCGGTGAGGACTGACGCGCGAGGAATTATCAACTACGTCAGCGATCGAGTTTGCTCCATGTCCAACTATTCGCGCCCCGAACTGATCGGCTGCCACTTTGGCATCCTCCATTCGGAATATAAGTCTTCGGAATTAATCAAAAATCTGCTGTCAACAGTTGCCAAAGGTGAAGTTTGGCAAGGAGACATTAAGAATAAAGCCAAGAATGGAAGTGATTATTGGGTGTACGCAGCAGTAGTTCCGCTGTTGGACTGCAAGGGAAAACCCTGTGAGTATTTGGCGATCGGATTCGACATCACCGATCGCAAAGCCGTTGAAGCAGCCCAAGCCGAAGCCAACCGGGCAAAAGACGAATTTCTGGCGATCGCCTCCCACGAACTGCGATCGCCCCTGAGCGCGATTTTGGGATGGGTGCAGCTAGCTCGATCGCGCAATTTCAACCAAGCCACCACCAACCGTGCTTTGGAAATCATCGAGCGCAACGCCAAATTACAAAACCGGCAAATAGACAATCTCCTCGACCTTTCGCGGCTGCTGCGGGGGAAAGTGTGCCTGAACATTGGCCGAGTTCACCTCCCGTCGATCGTAGAGTCTGCGATCGCCACCCTCTGCCCCGAGGCTTCGGCCAAAAACATCCGCGTAGAAACACATTTTGACCCCGCCGTCAGCTACATTTTGGCAGATGCAGAACGCTTGCAGCAAGTAGTCTGGAACCTCCTTACCAACGCCATCAAATTCACCCCAGAATCGGCACCAAACCCAGTTCAAGTGCGGACTGAGCCTACTGAGTCAGGCGTCTTGATTCGGGTCAGCGACAGCGGTTGCGGGATCGACCCCAAATTTCTGCCCCACATCTTTGACTACTTCCGCCCTGCTGAGAGCTTCCAGACCAAGGAACAGCACCGGCTCGGGCTGGGGCTCTCAATTGTGCAGCACTTGGTGGAACTGCACGGGGGAACTGTTTGGGCTTCGAGTCCCGGCATCGGTCAGGGGGCGACCTTTGGGGTGGTGCTACCGATTGCCCAGCAAAATGCACAGGACGATCGCACTGCTGCGATCGCCCAAATGGAAAGCAGACCCGGATCGGTTTCCAAACCCCTAGCGGGAAAGCAAGTCCTGGTGGTGGAAAGCAGCGTCGAGATCCGGCAATTTCTCAAAACTGGCCTCGAAGCATTTGGAGCCAAGGTAACAGCGGTGGGTAGCGCCGGCGAAGCGATGGCCGAGTTGCAACAGTCGCGGCCCGACGTGTTGGTGAGCGATATGACGGTTTCCGGAGCTGACGGCTGCGATTTGATCCGCCGCATCAGAGCAATGGAAAGGTTCGAGCACAGGGAACTGCTGCCGGCCGTGGCGCTGACGGGAGGCCTCCAGGAAGAAGATTCGGCCGAAGCGCTGGAGGCGGGGTTTCAGAGGCATTTGTCGAAGCCGGTGGAAGCGACTCAGTTGGTGAGCGCGATCGCCCAATTGGCTGGACTGACTGGATTCGGCTCCGGAGAGTGGGGATCGGGAAGTATCGGGGCGATCGCACCCCAGGACTCGCTGCCGGAACATAACAGTTTTGACGACAAAAATAATGAGGAACAATTAACAACTGACAGCAGAGAATTACCGCTGTTGCTAGTAGTAGAAGACAACAATTTTCTGCAGGCTTACCTCGAAACTTTATTAACTCCGTACTATCGAGTCGCCGTCGCGAGTGACGGGGTTGAAGGTTTAGAAAAAGCCAAAAGTTTGCAGCCAAATTTGATTGTGAGCGACCAAGTCATGCCCAGACAAAACGGACTGGATTTGCTCAAGGAGATTCGGAGTACGCCAGAATTGAGTTCGACTCCGGTAATCTTTTTGACAGCGCGATCGGGGATGGAAGCTCGGATCGAAAGTTTGGATGCGGGTGCTGACGATTATATTGCAAAGCCTTTTGACGAGAGGGAATTGCTGGCGAGGGTGAGAAATTTGTTGCGATCGCACTCAGCCGAACAGCAGTTGGCGCTTCTCAACCGTCAGTTGCAGCAGCAGAAACAGCAGTTGGAAAGTGTGAATCGAGCCTTGCAGTATTTGGCAACTTACGACAGTTTGACTGAGGTAAAAAACCGCCACTCTTTTAATCAATACCTCGATACGGAATGGCGGCGTTTGGCGAGGGAAGAAGCACCGCTGTCTTTGATTATGTGCGACATCGATTATTTCAAACTTTACAACGACACTTACGGTCACCAAGCGGGGGATGAATGTTTGCGGCAAGTGGCGGCGGTTATCCAGCATTCGGTAAAGCGAGCGGCCGATTTAGTAGCGCGTTACGGTGGAGAAGAATTTGTAGTAGTTTTGCCGAATACGGATATTGAAGGTGCCACTTGCGTAGCTCAAATGATCGCACAACAGGTGCGGGCTTTGCAAATAGTTCACGCTAAGTCTGCTGTCAGCGAATACGTGACGCTGAGTTTGGGTGTAGCTTGCTGCATTCCCGCGCCGAAGTCGCAGCCGGAGGCGCTAATTGCGCTCGCCGACGAGTCGCTTTATCAGGCGAAAGCATCAGGGCGCGATCGGGTTTCGGTTGCCACATTTCAATGATAATAGTTATTAGTCCTTAGTTATTAGTTTTTTGTCAGTTCACTGCGATCGAATTGGAAAAACTAAATATCTTACAAAAATAGGTTCGTAGTAAGGACTTCTGTCCTTAACTCCGACTTAATAAGCATTAAAGTCCTGACGAAAAACTTAAATTATTTCCACTAGCACTAGAATAATTATAGGATGTCGGATCGTGATAGTAACATTAAATCAACCCCAAGACCAAAGGCTAGTCCACTCCGAGATTAGCTGGCAACAATTCAAACTAATTCAGCAGGGTTTTTCTAACTCCCCCGGTATCAGACTGTTTTATTATAACAGTGAGGTAGAAATCTTGTCAGTCTCGCAAGAACACGAAATTTTCAGCAGAATGATTGCCAGCTTGCCGATCGACTACTTTGTTGAAAAAGACATCGAGTTTAACCCTTTGGGTAGCTTTACCCAAGAGAAGGGAGAGGAAGTCTCGGCTCAAGCTGACGAATCCTTTTTAATTGGTAAGTCAACAGGTATTACCCCGGATATTTCCATCGAAGTAGTGTTTACCAGTGGGGGAAAGCGCAAGCTAACTCGCTACCAAGCATTAGGAGTACCCGAAGTTTGGTTTTGGGAGGATGGAATATTTGGCCTGTATCATTTGCGATCGCACGGTTATGAAAAAATTGACCAAAGCGAAGTTCTGCCCGGTTTAGACATCAACCTGCTGTCTCGCTGCTTGCTGATGGCTTCTAGGGTTGAAGCCGTTATGGAGTTTCGGCGCGGGATTTCTGGGGTTTAAAGTCCCAGTGGCTTGGGCGATCGCTCCCCTATTTATAAATATATTATTAGGATACAATACTCACCTTTATATTCTTTCATTTGCTGGCGCTGACGCTGCCTCAATTTTATACCAATCACAAAAAGTATTGCAACACTTATTAGTGTGGGGCGAGGTGCAACGGAGGGTTGTTTCCTGAACTATTTTGTCAGGTGCGTCGCTACTAGATTGTCAATTTTTTTTTATTTTAGATAGCCGCACCAGGCTCAGCTACTACAGTTACGGTTGCATGAGTTTTTTTAATTGCTATTATTATCAAAATCCCAATCTCCCTGTTTCGTTATGATTGAATTCAAGTGCTTTTTCCGCCTGTATAATTAGGCTGGCTGTGCAGCTTTGTTCCCGCGATTTTTAAGGAAATAACGGTTCAATTATCCCTCGGACATTGCAGTCTAATCTACTTGAATAACTAAAAAAAAACTCCCCATTGGGAGCAATTTTAACCTCAATTTCTTCGTCAGATCCAGCCAATACAAACAAGTTGTGGGTTCTCTCGTCAACACAGACAAGGGGAATAGGTTGCAATGCCAAATATGTCAAGTAGGGGCGGGTTTCACCAACAATCTTTCATTCACATCGATAATATCTATAAACCCGCCCTCACTGATTCCATCAATTAACCACAATATTTTTAGGGGCGGGTTTCACCAACAATATTTCATTCACATCGACAATATCTATAAACCCGCCCTCACCCAGGCGACTTTCACACTCCAAGATGACGCCTGTGAGTGCAGCAAAGAGTTATGGAATTTGGTTTGTGGCTCTTGACAGCCATATAATACATATGTAGTATAGAGTTGCGGTAGAAAAGCTCGATCGACCGACACCAGCAAACAAAATTGAGAAACAACCTATGCAACCCATCCGACAAGGCGACGTAATTCTCACCCCGGTACCGAAAATCCAAGGAGAAAAAAAACCTCACCTAACTCTCGCCGAAGGTGAAGTCACGGGACATTCTCACCAGATTATTGAGGGACAAGCTGAACTTTACGAAAAAGACGGCACTCTGTACTTGCGGGTGCTTTCACCGACAGCTTTATTGAGTCACGAAGAACACCATGCGATCGCAATTCCCGAGGGTAATTGGATGGTGCGAATTCAGCGGGAATATCAGCCCCAAGGTTGGAGGTATGTCGCAGACTAAGGTTAAAAAACTGACGCCAGAACAAGCAGCTTTGATTCCTGTTTATCGCGAAAAGTGGAGAGCGAGATCGCTTTCCACTGGGCCGATAAATCGCTCGCAAGCGGAGGAAACAATTAAATCGGCTTACAGTGCGATCGGCCTAAAAGCACCGGAAATCATTTTTGTCGATCGCCCCTACGAAGCTGGCGATCTAATCCTCAGTCGAGTTGACAAT
Source organism: Microcoleus sp. C2D2 (assembly GCF_036702495.1). Lineage (NCBI taxonomy): Bacteria > Bacillati > Cyanobacteriota > Cyanophyceae > Oscillatoriales > Microcoleaceae > Microcoleus > Microcoleus sp. C2D2. The sequence continues at coordinate 57,572 of NZ_JAUBTO010000004.1, forward strand.
CCCAGCAGCGAACTGCGCAGCCAATTCGATAGAAAACTTCGCAGCCAGCTAGAAAAACAACTGCGGGGTTATTTGGGGAGCCAACTAGAAAGCGAACTGCACAGCCAACTGCAAACTCAACGGTCAGCTCGACTTTATACTCAACTGCAAACGCAAATGTGGGAGGCGCACCGCAATTATTTAGTTGGCGAAATAGGAAGCCAATTGCTACCGCAAGAGGTGATCGATGAGCGGAGTGGAGACATTTACTGGCAAAGATTAGGAGAACAATTCAGTAATTGCATTCAACCAGAATTGTGGGCTGCTTGTGGCAGTTTGTTGGATTTTTGCATTTCGGTTCTAAATTTACCTCATTCCTACGGCAGAAATTGGATTGTTTTTCAATCGATTGTCCGGGATTGCGGCTGGATTTATCCCTATGACAAAGTTTGCATTGTCTGCTCCAAGCCGATCGCACTTTCCGTTGACCAACCACCGCTTGCACGCCGAAGGAACACCAGCGGTACAATTTGCCGACGGTGTTTCGATTTACGCCTATCACGGCGTTATCTTGCCCGAATGGTACGGCAAGCTGCACCCGGATCAGTGGCAGTCTAAGTGGGTGTTGAAGGAAAAGAATGCGGAAGTTCGGCGCGCGTTAGTTCAGGGAATTACTTACGATCGCATTTGTCAAGAATTAGCGGTGACAGAATTAGATAGTTGGCAGGAATACACTCTTTTAAGCATCGAGTTTGACGATGATTTTAGTATTAGGGGTAATGCAAAGCCAGTTTATTTGTTAAAAATGACCTGTCCGAGCACGGGACACATTCACGCTTTGCGCGTTCCGCCAAATGTGCGATCCTCTTCGAGGGCTTCGCTAACGGCTCAAGAAGCAATTCGCTGGGTAAATTGGGGAACCGAGCCAGAGGAGTTTAGCGTGCAAACTTGAAGATTTTTCATTGCCACACAGGCCGGCAGGGGTTTAAACCCCTGCCGGCCTGAAATTTTACCAAACTAAAGTCAGAATTTATCATGTCAGAACCACAAACAAACCAACCAATTAATCTCAGTAGCTTTGCTGAATGGTGCAAACACAAAGATAGTCTTTCAGAATCGGCAATATATACAGTTGAAGTGCTGTTAAACAAGGCTGGCACTTCTGACTGCAATGAAGCCGATCGGATACTTTCAAACCTCACTGAACTGAATCTTAACTGGAATAAAATTACCGATATTACTCCGCTTTCGGCACTCACTAACCTGACATATCTGAATCTTAACTACAATCAAATTACCGACATCACTGGGCTGTCGGCACTCACTAACCTGACATATCTGAGTCTTTCCGCCAATCCAATTACCGACATCACTGGGCTGTCGGCACTCACTAACCTGACATATCTGGATCTTTCCGCCAATCAAATTACCGACATCACTGGGCTGTCGGCACTCACTAACCTGACAGACCTGAATCTTTTCGGCAATCAAATTACCGACATCACTGGGCTGTCGGCACTCACTAACCTGACATATCTGAATCTCTACCAAAATCAAATTACCGACATCACTGGGCTGTCGGCACTCACCAACCTGACAGACCTGGCTCTGGGCCACAATCAAATTATCGATATAACTGGGCTGTCAGGACTCACCAACCTGACAGACCTGGATCTCGAAATGAATCAAATTATCGATATAACTGGGCTGTCAGGACTCACCAACCTGACCAAACTGGAACTCTATTGCAATGAAATTATCGATATAATTCCGCTGTCAACACTCACCAACCTGACCATACTGTCGCTCAGCCAAAATCAAATTACCGACATCACTGGGCTGTCAGGACTCACCAACCTGACCATACTGCGTCTCTGCGGCAATCAAATTACCGATATAACTCCGCTGTCAGGACTCACAAACCTGACAGACCTGGATCTTCAATGCAATCAAATTACCGACATCACTGGGCTGTTGGGACTCACCAACCTGACCATACTGCGTCTCTGCGGCAATCAAATTACCGATATAGCTGGGCTGTCTGGACTCACCAACCTGACAGACCTAAATCTTCAATGCAATCCAATTACCGACATCACTGGGCTGTTGGGACTCACCAACCTGACCATACTGCCTCTCTACAACCCAATTACTGACTTAAATCTGTCGCTCGAACTTACACAGAAGTACCTGACCCTCTCCACGACGCCAATTGATGCTAAAAAAGCTACAGAAACCGTGAAAAATATTTATGTAGCTATTGGTCACAAAGCACCCCAAGTTATTATTTGCAGCAGCCCGCCAGTAGCTGATTTAAATTTTCTCAAACAACTCAAAATTGACTCTAGGTCGCCAAATCAAATATCGCAAAAGGCTACTGGTAATTTAGGATGGGGAAAGTCGTTGCTTAAGGAGTTATTTCAATCGGTGGATGTAGGAGTGAGTCTGATGTTTTGGAAGGAGCTGGGCGATGAAATAATACTAGAGCCGGATACCGATTGCACACTCGTGTCAGAACTTGAGGAATTGGCAATAAATTACCCTGAATCGCGCAAATCTGAGTCTCGATTGTATTCTAACTATCTACAGCCACTAACCCCTACGGATCTGGTGAAGGAAATTCATTTGACTGAATTTTTTATCTCAAAACTTGGTATCACTCTCGACCAAAAAGCCCAAGAAATACTTCGCTGCAAGCAACAGTTGTTCGAGGATTGCGGTTGGATATTTCCGTTTGAGAACATTTGCTTAGTTTGCGATCGCCCCCTGCACCTTCGCTTTGACAGCGCCAACGAGCTACACGCTGAAGGAGAAAGCGCGATCGCCTTTGCGGACGGCTACAGTTTATACTTTCACCACGGCGTTAAATTACCCGAAAAATACGGAAAAGTACACCCCGATTTGTGGCAAGCAGAATGGCTTTTATCGGAATCAAATGCCGAACTGCGTCGAGTATTAATTGAGACAATTGGTTACGATCGCATTTGCCAACAATTGCAAGCAGTAGAATTAGATAGTTGGCAAGAATACACGCTATTAAAAATCGATAACGCCGATCTCGAGCCGATTTATTTGTTAAAAATGACTTGTCCGAGCACGGGATTTATTCACGCTTTGCGAGTGCCGCCCGATCTAGAATCAGCTCAAGAAGCAATTCGCTGGGTAAATTGGGGAATAAATCCAGAGGAGTTTAGCGTACAAACATGAAAAACTGATATTTTACCAAACTTGAATCAAAATTTACTATGCCAGAACAACAAGCAAACCAACCACTTAATTTCAGTAGCTTTGCCGATTGGTGCAAGCACAAAGATAGTCTTTCAGAATCGGCCAGGCATACAGTTGAGATGCTGTTAAAACAGGCTGGCACTTGTGACTGCAAAGAAGCCAATCGGGTACTTTCAAACCTTACTGAACTGCATCTCCCCTCCAATCAAATTACCGACCTAACTCCGGTATCGGGATTCACCAACCTGACCAGACTGCATCTCGAAAACAATCAAATTACCGACATAACTCCGCTGTCGGGACTCAACAACCTCACAAGCCTGCATCTCGACAACAATTCAATTACCGAGCTCACTGGGCTGTCAGCACTCACTAACCTGAGAAGGCTGTATCTCTCCAACAATCCAATTACCGACATCACTGGGCTGTCGGAACTTACAAATCTGACGAGACTGTTTCTCTGCAACACTCCAGTTACCGACATCACTGGACTGTCGGCACTCACCAATATGTTCATACTGAATCTCCACAACAATCAAATTACCGACATCACTCCGGTTTCGGGACTCACCAAGCTGACCAGACTGATTATCTCCAACAATCAAATTACCGATATCACTCCGCTGTTGGCACTCACCAACCTGCCGGAAATTTATCTCTACAACAATCCAATTACCGACTTAAATCTGCCGAAGGAACTTACACAAAAGTACCTTACCCTCAAGACTGCGCCAATTAATTCTGAAAAAGCTACAGAAGCAGTGAAAAAAATCTATGCAGCTATTGGTCTACAAGCACCAAAAGTTATTGTTTGCAGCAGTCCGCAGGTAGCTTCAAAAAAACTCCTCAAACCACTCAAAAATTACAATATATCGCATTATAAAAAATCTGGAAGAGCGGCGGAAAATTTAGGTTCTGGTAAGTCATTGTTGAAGGAATTATTTCAATTAGTGGACGCAGGATCGTCGGCTCTGATATTGTGGAATTGTCTGTGGAATCTAAGAATATTAGAGCCGGATAGCGATCGAATACTCCTGGCAGAATTTGATGAATTGGTAAAAAATTACCGAGAATGGCTGGGAGCTAATTTTCGCTCATATTCTAACTATCTAGAGCCACTAACCCCTACCAATCTGCTGAAGGAAATCCATGTGACTGAATTTTTTATTTCTAAATTTGGTGTCACTCTCGACCAAAAAGCACAAGAACTACTTCGCTGCAAGAAACAGTTGTTAGAGTATTGCGGTTGGATATTGCCGTTTGAGAAAATTTGCGTAATTTGCGATCGCCCCCTGCACATCCGCTTGGACGCTGAAAATCGGCTACACGCTGAAGGAGAACCGGCGATCGCATTTGCGGACGGCTACAGTTTATACTTTCACCACGGCGTTAAGTTACCCGAAAAATACAGAAAAGTACACCCCGCTTTGTGGCAAGCCGAATGGCTTTTATCAGAATCAAATGCCGAACTGCGTCGAGTATTAATTGAGACAATTGGTTACGATCGCATTTGTCAAGAATTAGCGCTGACAGAATTAGATAGTTGGCAGGAATACACTTTATTAAGCATGGAGTTTGACGATGATTTTGATGACGATGGTAATCCAAAGCCGATTTATTTGTTAAAAATGGCTTGTCCGAGTACGGGATTCATTCATGCCTTGCGAGTGCCGCCTGATGTGACATCTGCTAAAGAAGCAATTCGCTGGGTAAATTGGGATATTGACCCAGAGGAGTTTTCCGTGCAAACCTGAGTAATACCAATTTTAAAAAGTCTTGCTACAATCATGAGTCTTATACCAATTGTTAAAAGCCACAGAGCCCCGCGCCGGACTTAGGATCGGCCGTTTCCCTAGCCGAGCATCTGTACTTTACTCAACTGAAAACCGCTATATTGACACAAACATTAATTCATCAAACACTAATAACGTTCCCGCCGTGTGCCAGTTCAAAGGGTGGAATGCACAAACCAGCGATCGCCCACAAACCGTTAATAACATGAAGAAGAAGCCCACCCTCGGATCGAAGGTGGGCTCTGTTCATGCCAGCTTACCGACAGCTAGGCAATCGGGTCTCTTCGCTGGTAGACGTAAAAGCTGGGAAAAAGATCCGAACCTCCGAAAAAACTTCTCGCCCACCATAAAGCCTCAGCTTACCCAACCCGGGAAAATTGCGCCTGCTGCGATGTTCCCCTGACATCGGGGAACACTGGGGCTTAAACTTTTCAAGAGACTTCTGCAAAAAAGCTCGTCTTGGGCCGGCAGGATGCCTAACCCCTACTGCCCACAAGAATTAAACTTGTTCGATAAGGAATGAGAATTAAATAACTTCCACAAGGAAAGTGGGATGGGCGTCCCGCCCGTCCAAAAAGGACGGGCGAGACGCCCATCCCACAATAACAATTAAAATTGTAAGTTATTTAATTCGCGATCCTAAGTGTCATATTCTCCTGTTTAACTTTGATTTCCCAACCGATTAGGCATCGTGATCGTGTGCAAAGCGACGGAACAGGAAATCTAGGGCGTAGTTCCGCAAATTGTAGTATTCCGGATCTTCCATCATTTGAACCCGATCGCGCGGGCGCGGAAAAGGAATCTCCAGAACCTCGCCAATTGTCGCCGACGGGCCGTTAGTCATCATCACCAGTCGATCGGCCAAAAACAGCGCTTCATCAATATCGTGAGTAATCATCAACACCGTACAGCGGTGATCGTTCCAGATTTTCAGCAACTCTTCCTGCAATTCCTCCTTAGTAATTGCATCCAGAGCACCAAAAGGTTCGTCTAAAATCAGCACTTTCGGGCGAATTGCCAAGGCGCGGGCGATCGAAACCCGCTGCTTCATCCCCCCCGAAATTTGCGGCGGTCTTTTCTGGGCAGCTTCTGTCAATCCCACCATCGCCAAATGCTCATTGACGATCGCATTTTTTTCGACCTTCGACTTATTCGGAAATACAGCATTAACCGCCAGGTAAACATTTTCAAACACCGTCCGCCAAGGCAGCAAAGCGTAACCCTGAAACACCACCATGCGATCGGGGCCCGGCTTCGTAATCCGCTGCCCGTTAATCGTCACGGTGCCCTGGCTGGGATGGCTAAAACCCGACACCATATTTAACAGTGTTGATTTGCCGCAGCCCGAGTGTCCGATCAGAGTAATAAACTCTCCCTCAGCTACATTCAGATTGACGTTTTCTAAAGCTCTGTAACCGTTTGGATATTCTTTGTAAACATTGTCCATCACCAAAAAAGGCTGGCGGCGATCGTTCTTAGACTTGATTTTGGTTTTGGTATTCGTCTCGTTGAGAGAAGTATTAATCATAGGTTTGGGAAATTGTGAGTAGGTGATTGGCGAAGGAATAAGGAAGTTCGGCAACGAGCAATGTACGGGATTTAACGGATGTAACGGAGGTCATGAAGAGGGAATTACTAACTAGCAATTAGCACTTAAAAACTCACAACTAACAATTAGCAATTACCCTATTTTTATCCAACTAAAAACCGCTTTAAGTAGCTCTGCGGCCGGAATCGAGTACAACTTCAGCCATCGTGAAATCGCGTTTAATCGCCAGATTGTTGAGATAGCCGATCGGATCGTCAGCATTAAACACCGAGCCGTCAAACAAGCTGAGAGAACCGCGAGTGTAATTAATATCAGCCATCCCCAGCTCTCGCGCCGCCGTGCTGAACGCACCGACTCGCACCACCCGTTCCAGAATTTCCACCCAGTTGCGCGGGAACACAGTATCGCCCCAGCGCGCCATCTGCACCATGTGCCAGAGTTGTTCGGTGCGGCTTGGGCGATTCACCCCCTCTCCAGAAAACAAGTGGTGGGCGTATTCCCGCATCGGAGTATCGAGGTTGCAAGCAACAGATTTCGGGTCGCCTAGTTGGATGTAACTCTTATCAGTAGCGACGTACTCTCTTCCCGCGACAATTTCTGAAACCTCGGCGGCGTGATTTGGATCGGCGCAATAGTGGCAAGCTTCCAGCAAAGCTTTGACTAGAGCAATGTGAGTGTTGGGATAAGCATTTGCCCAGTCTTCCCGAACTCCGAGAATTTTCGCGGGGTGTCCGGGCCACAGTTCCAAATCTGTCGCCACTGTAAAGCCGACTCCTTCCATCGAGGCCCGCAAGTTCCAAGGTTCGCCGACGCAGAAACCGTCAATAGTGCCGCCCTGCAAGTCAACGATCATCTGAGCCGGTGGGATATTTTTCAGCAACACATCGCGATCCGGGTCAATGCCGCCGGAAGCCAGCCAGTAACGCAGCAACAGGTTGTGCATCGAAGAAGGGTGCACGATCGCCATACGGTGCGTTTGCGCGGGCGTTCTCTGGAGCATTTTTTTAAAGTCTCCCAGAGTGTAGATCCCTTGGTCGTAAAAGCGCCTCGCGAGGGTAATTCCGTTGCCATTGCGGCTCATGGTGAGGGCTGTAACCGTCGGAATCGGCTTCTCTTGGTGGCCCCCCAAGCTCAACCACACCGCCATCCCAGAGGGCATTTGAGCTGCGTCTAAGTAACCTGCGGCGATGCCGTCTACGATGCCGCGCCAGCTTGTTTCCCGCACGAGGTGGACTTCATCGAGGCCGTGCTTGGCAAAAAAGCCTTTTTCTTTGGCGACAGCGAGGGGAGCGCAGGCTGCCAGCGGAATAAAGCCGAGTTCGAGGTTGACTTTTTCCAGGCCGTGGCGGGCGATCGCGGGTACTTTCCGCGCCCGCAGTTTTTTCACCCGCTTCTGCTGGTTGAGGAAGTAAATCATTTCGCTACGTAGAGCGTAGTAGCTGGGGTGTGAGACGACTTCCATGCGCTGGCGTGGGCGGGGGATGTCTACTTCTAGAATCCCGCCAATCTTCGATTCTGGGCCGTTGGTAAGCATGACAATGCGATCGCTCAGCAACACGGCCTCATCCACATCGTGCGTTACCATCAGGGCGCTGATTTCGTACTCTTGGCAAATTTCCATCAACTTTTCTTGCAAGTTGCCGCGAGTCAAAGCATCCAAAGCGCCGAAGGGTTCGTCTAAGAGTAACAGTTTGGGGCGCAGGGCCAGAGCACGGGCGATCGCCACGCGCTGTTTTTGTCCGCCCGACAGGAGTGCGGGTTGCTTGTCGGCGTGGGGCGTCAAGCCCACCATATCGATGTGTTTTTGAATGATTTCGAGGCGTTGGGCCTTGGGTAACCCGCTCATCACCGAATCTACAGCTAGAGTAATGTTTTCTCTGACCGTCCGCCAAGGTAGCAGCGAATAGTTTTGGAATACTACCATGCGATCGGGACCTGGCTGCGTGATTCTTTGCCCGTCAATTGTCACCAATCCGGATGTCGGCAAATCCAAACCTGCCACCATATTGAGCAGCGTAGATTTGCCGCAGCCCGAGTGTCCAATTAATGAGATAAATTCGCCTTTTTTAATTTCCATATCGATGCCTTTGAGAGCAATGTATGTGCCACCGTCTGATAAATTAAAAACTTTTTCCACTTGTTCTACTGCAATCAAAACAGACATGATTTTCTTGCCTTTTTTGTAGGTTTGTGATTTCGATAGCTGCTAATTAACTTCCCAGGCAGAGCCTAGAAGTAGAGTAGAGGGAGAGACTGGAAGCATAAATCCTGTGACTTTCCCGTAGAATATTATCTACTTCTTCCCTCTTCTTCCTTCGTGTCCTTCGCGTCTTCGCGGTTAAATAATCCTAATTCTTCCGACCCCAAACAAGTAACTCAAAACTACTTTCCTTGAGGGGGAGCAATCTTTTGCTGCAACCAAGCCATCAGCCGATCGAGCAACAAACCAACAGCCCCAATGTAGAACACCGCTAACAGAATTTCGCTGATGTAGTTTTGCTGGTAAGCATTCCAAATAAAGAAGCCGATACCCGTAATCCCAGACATCACAATTTCCGCAGCAATAATCGCCAGCCAAGCCAAACCGATCGCAATTCTCAATCCTGTGAAGATATAAGGAAGCGCCGACGGAAACAAAATATTCATGTAATATTCCTGACGAGAAAGCTGCAGCACCTTCGCCACGTTGTTGTAATCGTCGGGAATTTGGCGAACACCTTCAGCCGTGTTGATTAAAATCGGCCAAACTGAAGTGATAAAAATTACGAACAAAGCAGCAGGTTCGTTTTGTTGCAGTGCAGCCAGGGCGATCGGCACCCAAGCCAAAGGCGCCACCATCCGCAAAAACTGGAAAATCGGATCTAAAGCCTTATTCAAGAAGGGATTCGTACCTACCACAACTCCCATGCTGATTCCCACAGCGGCCGCGAGAGTGTAGCCTTTTGCCACCCGTTCCAAACTAGCCAAAGTCTGCCAAAATAAGCCGACTCCGTAGGTTTTGGAGTTCATAAAAGGATACATCAACAAGATCCGCGTCCGTTCGTCAGTCCAAACGCTGATCGGGCCGGGCAACTTGATAATTCCCAAACTCGACAGGAACTGCCAAACTAACAGAAATCCAATTACTCCCAAAATTGGCGGCAAGATATCCGGGGAATTCTTCTTCCAAAACTCGCCAAATGAGCCTTTGGCATCGACTCCGCCTCTCCGATTTGCGCTGACAGCCATCTTGTTAATCTCCTATGTTTCTGCTGTTTTTTTCTAGACTAAATTATGCGAACCTAAGACGCCATCACGCTTTTTTAATTGCCAAACTATTAATGTAAGCTTCTGGCTTTTCCGGGTTAAATTCTTTGCCATCAAAGAACTTCTCAATGCCGCGAGACGTACTTTTCGGAATGTCAGCCTCAGCAACTCCGGCTAATTTTGCTGCGGCTTTCCACAAATCTTCTCGGTTGACTTTATCGATGATTGTCTTAGAATCTGCCAAGGTTTTTGTTGGCAAGAAACCCCAGCGCACGCTTTCCGTTAAGAACCACAAATCGTGACTCTTGTAGGGATAGGAAACGTTGCCGATGTCGTCTTTCCAGTACAGCGGACTGGTCTTGAAGTCGTTGATGTCTGGTTTGCCGTCGCCCATGACATACTTGCCTTCATAGGGAGGCGTCAAAACCGTGGGAGATACGTCAAAGAAATTTTTGCCAGAAACAATGGCGACCAATTCGGCTCGATGTTCGGGCTTGTCGCACCACTGCTGGGCCTCAATTAGTCCTGCGAGTATGGCTTCGGTGGCTTTGGGGTGTTTGTCTACCCAGTCGCCGCGAATTGCTAGATATTCCTCTGGATGTGCTTTCCAGATTTCGGCAGTCAGGGCGGACATGAAGCCGATGTTTTCTTTGACAATCCGCAGCGGCCAGGGGTCGCCGGTGCTGAAACCGTCCATGCTTCCGGTTTTCATGTTGGCCACGGTTTGGGCGGCCGGTACTGTTAGCAGTTCGACATCTGCGTCGGGATTGATGCCGTTAGCTGCCAGCCAGTAGCGAATCCACAAGTCTTGGTTAACTTTGGGAAAAGTGTAGGCTGCTTTGAAGGGCGTGCCTGCTTGTTTGAGGCCTTTGATGTAGTCTTGGGCCGCTCGATCTAGTTTAAGTCCGATGCCTTTGCCTTGGTGTTTGGCCGCGATCGCAATTCCATTTCCCTGAGTGTTCAACTGGGCTAGAACATACATCGGGATTTGGGCGCTGTTTTTGGTAATCAGACCTTTACTAATTAGATAAGGCATCGGCATTTGCCACTGGCCGCCGTCAATGCCACCGCCGGCAGAGCCGATTTCTACGTTATCTCTGGCCGAGCCCCAGTTGGCTTGTTTAGCAATTGTTACCTCAGTCATGCCGTATTTGGCAAAAAAGCCTTTTTCTTGGGCAATGATTAAAGGTGCTGCTTCGACGATCGGGATATATCCCAATGTGATTTTAGTGCTTTCAATTCCTTCGACTCTTTTCTCGTTGGCAACAGCCATTACTGAGGTAGCCGCGGGTATTGCGCCGTCAGCACCGGCAGTTGCACCGGGTTCTGGGGGATTTCCCAAACAGCCTTTGAGCAGTATTGAACTGACAGCAGATGCACCTGCTGTGACGATAAATTTACGCCGAGAAAATTGCTCTGAAAATTTTGTCATAGTCTAGCCTCGCTGCAATTCATAATCTTCTGTAACGACATCACTGAAGTTTATCAATGCGCTTTTTTTCTGTTCGCTAATGGAATGCGAGCGAACTGTTTTGAGCGCAGGTTGGCAGGAGGGAGCTAAAGATTTATCGCTAGCATAAGTCTTTAAACTATCCCTGCTGATTTGACTTTTTTGATTAATATCGATATTTCGATCGGCCGAGTTGTGTGAACTCACTTTTTGCGAGCCGCACGTTTTCTTGGCTTGATAATTAACTCTACCGTACTCGTGCGGAAATTATAAAACAATTATTAAATTTGATTGATAAGTAAATCTTTTAGGATGACGCTATCGATAACGAACCGTTGGTCAGGGCGATCTGGTTTGCTTATCAAAACTGGTTCAAACCAAGACTTGCGGGGTAAAGGTTGTAGCGAATGGCGATCGGGGGGCCTTCAAATCTATTGTCAATAAGCGACAAACATCTGAGCCCCCGTACATTTAGTTTGTTAATATATGTCTACTTTTTTAAGGTCGCGGTTAATTGTAGTCTACAATACAGAAATAATTTTTTGTTACGGTAGTGCAGTTGCTTGAATTTCTAACCATTCTGCTTGACTTTCAATTAAACCGCTCTCGTTGGGAGGATTGCGTTCCATATAAATACTTACTAACTCCTCAAGAAAAGTATCGTAAATTTCTGGAGGTATTCTCGTACTCAAAGAAAACCAATCTTTTTCAACTCGTTGCTTTATTTCTGTTTTGCTATTATTATCCTTTAACGGGTAGGAATAAATTTCTACGCTATTTGTAGTAAATCCCACAGCTTTTAACATTTCTCTATATTCTGCAGGCGAATAAAACTGATAACTAAGATTATTTAATTCTTTCCATTTACTATCCAGGAGTAATTCTTGCAACACAAAATGAAAAGAATTGTTAGAGCCTTCACCTAAAAACGATAGTAAAATTTTCCCTGAAGGCTTGAGGGCTTCTTTAAACCTTGTCAGCACGGGGATATGATTGTGGATATAATGAAGAGCTCCACAAGAAACAATCACGTCAAATGAATTTTCAAATTCAAGGCTTCTCGCATCGCCTACTTGAAATTCTAGATTCGGGTGATTTTGCCGATCGAACTTATTTTTAGCAAACTCTATAACTTCCGGAAAAACATCACTACCAATAACATAACTTTGGGGCAACAATTTTGAAATTTCTGCCGTTATTCTCCCGTCTCCACATCCTACGTCTAGAATTTTTTCGTCACCTCGCAATTGGAGTTGTGATATTAAATCCATCATGCGAAGATGAAAGGGAAAAGGGTTATTGTAGTAAGAGTCTATAGAAGATGAATACATAGCTAAAAAATATTAATTGCAGATTAATCATTAACTTTCAACGATTTAAATTAAATCACACCTACTGCATTAATGCACAGAGTTTTAACATTTCGTCATAAAGGTGAGCGAACACACCTGCCAGTGGGTATATAGGTATTGCCCGGATACGGATATGGTTGGCGAATTGCGATCGGTATATCGAACAGTGCTTTTCACTTCCAGGAAGAGCCCGCTCACCGATGTCCAGAGTCCGAGCCTCGTTCTTTTAGCAGGAAAATTGGAGGCTCTTCCTCCGGATCTGCGTTACCAGGCTCTGCCTGGTAACGAGTAGAACAGGATTTACACAGCACAGCACGATTTGATTCAATGGTTAACTGGTTTTCATTGGTGTCAAATAGGCGCTTAATTGTAAGTGATTTACCGGACTAGATATTAAATGCTAAAACTTTACAGTTCCGGAAATTAGAGGTACAAGATTATGACACTTATAGTTGCACAGAAACATATAAATTTACAAAAGTCGATCGCAGTTATTTGTAGCATCATCACCCTAGCATTATGTGGAAGTGGACTGTCTGCTGATGCCGCCGAAACGCGATCGGAAAACAGTAGACGAACATTTGCTGATTGGTGTCGCCAAAAAGATTCTTTGAGTCCTGAAGCTAAACATACTGTTGAGGTGCTGTTGCGGCAAGCGGGGACTACTGAGTGCGATGCGGCCGATCGGACACTTTCGAGTCTCACGGATCTCGACCTCGAAAACTATCAAATCGGCGATATCAAACCGCTAGCATCCTTGACTAACCTGACGGAGCTCGACCTCGGCTACAATCAAATCAGTGACATCAAACCGCTAGCATCCTTGACTAACCTGACGGAGCTCAACCTCGGCTACAATCAAATCAGTGACATCAAACCGCTAGCATCTTTGACTAAGCTGACTGGGCTGGCTCTCGACAACAATGAAATCAACGACATCAAACCGCTAGTATCTTTGACTAACCTGACTGTTCTCTCTCTCAGCAACAATAAAATCAACGACATCAAACCGCTAGTATCTTTGACTAACCTGACTCGGCTAGGTCTCAGTAGCAATGAAATCAACGACATCAAACCATTGCAATCCTTGACTAAACTGACTCGGCTCGATCTCCACTTCAATGAAATCAACGACATCAAACCGCTAGCATCTTTGACTAACCTGATTCGGCTAGGTCTCAGCAACAATAAAATCAGCGACATCCAACCGCTAGCATCTTTGACTAACCTGACGGAGCTGATTCTCTACAACAATAAAATCAGCGACATCAAATCGTTAGCATCTTTGACTAACCTGACTCGGCTGGGTCTCTACAACAATAAAATCAGCGACATCCAACCGCTAGCATCCTTGACTAACCTGACGAAGCTCGACCTCGGCGGCTTTCAAATCAGCGACCTCAAAGTGCTAGCATCCTTGACTAACCTGACTTCGCTCCACCTCGAAAACAATAAAATCAGCGACATCAAACTGTTAGCATCCTTGACTAAACTAACTGTGTTGAAGCTCGACAAGAATCAAATCAACGACATCAAACCGCTAGCATCTTTGACTAACCTTATTTGGCTCTCCCTCGAAAACAATCAAATCAACGACATCAAACCGCTAGCATCTTTGACTAAACTAACTGGGCTCAACCTCAGCGGCAATCTTCTGGGCGACATCAAGCCGCTAGAATCCTTGACTAAACTGACAGATCTCTGGCTCGACACCAATCAAATCAACGACATCAAACCATTGCAATCCTTGACTAACCTGACTACGCTCGGTCTCTACGACAATCAAATCAGCGACATCAAACCGCTAGAATCTTTGACTAACCTGCTTGAGCTCTATCTCGGCGGAAATCCGATCGCTCCCGAAACTTGCCCTCTCAAGCGAGAGTCTATCTGTAATTGGGAACGCAGCAATAATTGGGAACGCAGAAATTAAATGCTAAAACTTTACAGTTTCTGTAAAACAAAGAAATCCGGTTTCTTGAAGAAACCGGGTTTCTGAACACCCGAAATACTAATGGCAGTACCTACAACTTCGATTAATTGGGCGGATCGAATCGGTTGACAGACAAAGCAACACCGATCGCCGGTAGCGCTACGCCGAAACAAATCAGCCACCGATCCAGATTCAGCGGAGCCGTCTCAAATATGCGATTGATAAACGGAGAATTAGCAAAGATCGTCTGCAAAATCACCGCCACGACAATTCCCACACCGAATTGTCATCGATTCTGGGCCGTTGACTGGGAGAATGAAGCTAATTGCGGTGTTAGTTCGATCGTCCTTTACTGCTAAGAATTGATTTAAGGGCTGAAATTCGCTCGCCTTGGCCGTAGCGATGCGATCGCCTGCGATCGTTTTCACTTGGATGCCGGAGGTTTGACAAGCTTCGACGGCTGCGATCGCAATTGATGATTCAATGCTATCAATTGCTAGTCTGCTAGCCCAAAAGACAGAGCGCCAATTAGACAATTGAATTGAGATTTTGGGCTGCCTCGTTCAATTGTTGAGTGCCTAACTTGGTTTGATTAATACCACATTGTTAACAGCTTTTGCCACTTCCGAGAATGCTGCTGCCGTTTCTTGACTAATTTTGGTTCCTTCTGCTACTGTTTTAGTACCTTCCTTTGTCACCGTTACGGTGGAATCGATCGCATTCTTGATATCAACGACCAGGTTGTTAATCTTCTCGGCTGATTTCTTACTTTGATCTGCTAGGAAGGCGGATTTCTGTGGCTATGACAGTAAAACCTTGGGCATTTTCGCCTGCCCGCACCGCTTCTACTGAGGCATTCAGTGCCAGCATATTCGTTTGATTGGCTAAATCTGTGACAGCAGTAGAGAGATTGCCAATCAGATTGGTTTGTTCGCTCAATCGCAGAATTTCTGCGGAGATTGCCCCGACATTTTCTTTCAATATTGTCATCGATTCCAGGGTTTGCTCCACTGCTAGGGCTCCCCTTTCAGTGATCTTTAAAGCTTGCCGTGCAGAGTCAGCACCAGCTTGGGCAAGCTTTGCTGATTGTTGGGAAGCACTGCCCAACTCATCCATTGTGATGGTAGTTTGATTTACATAGCTAGATTGCATTGTGGCTGTGCGTTCCTGCTCTTCAATTGTGGCCGCAATCTCTGTGGAAGAACGGGCGATCGCATTAACTGGGTCACTAATCGTTTTAGCAATACCTGAAGAGATTAAAAAGGCAGCAAGTAAGGCGATCGCGATGCCTAAGAGTGGCCCAACCAAAACGGCAGAGACTAAAAAGCGGAGATTTTCCTCTGCGTTGGAAGTTGCAGCGTCAAAAATTTCCTGCTCTTTTTCACCAAAGTAGT
This sequence comes from Microcoleus sp. C2D2, assembly GCF_036702495.1. Classification (NCBI taxonomy): domain Bacteria; kingdom Bacillati; phylum Cyanobacteriota; class Cyanophyceae; order Oscillatoriales; family Microcoleaceae; genus Microcoleus; species Microcoleus sp. C2D2. The sequence continues at coordinate 73,496 of NZ_JAUBTO010000004.1, forward strand.
TATTTAATTCGTAATACTCATTCAGAGTTAATGCGCCTTTTTGGGTGAAAAAAAATCCAGCGCTTCTTTTTGCTTTCCTTGCTTTACTAACTCAATCATTTCATCAGAATAATTAGCATATTCTTATTGTAAGTCATTTTTTTTCGATCAGCTCTTTCTGGCTGGGATTTTCAATCGTCTTGCCTACAGATACGGCTAATTATTAAATTTTAGTAAGTTTTCCGGATCGTTCTTTAAATAATATTCATCCCTGTTCAAAATATAGCCTCTCCTATCTCCCACCATGTAAGCCAAGTAAAAAGCCATAGGCTCCACTCCTTCTCAGGTAGCAATTGAAATTTTTGTTTATCTATAGCGGTTCTCGGAAAGATGAGGTATTCACCAATTAATTAACAATTCCCCAATCCCCCAATCCCCAATCCCCCAATCCCCCAATCCCCCAATCTAAAATCTAAAATCTAAAATCTAAACTTGTACCTCATCTATCTGAGAAAGGCTATATATGACTCCCCTCCCAAGCTGGCGCTTGAGAAAACTGGCGCTACTAATCCTACAAATAAAGCAATGGGAACTGCATATCCGAGTAACATCCGGTTTCTCAGCTTAAAGTTGACAAACATGGCAAGATATCCTTTTGGGTTAGCTAGCTGAATTATCTGATTCTCAACCATTTACTCAGACTCATCAAAAAAAATCCGGCAAAACTTAATATCCAACAAGCGATGCAGGTCGAAGTCTTGAGGATTGAGGGTGGTTTTGCCTGCTTCGATTTTGGATAAATCCTGTTTATTCGATTGTAGCGGGGAATTGAGGAACGAAACCGAAACATCGTCAAATTCTCTCCCCCACTCGGACTCTCTCCCACTCTTGATTGGGGTGCAAGTCGATCGTATAAATGTTACAACCTAGTTAAGCGACGATATTCTCAACTTATGGAAATACTTGTGACGCTGGTGCTGGGTTCGGTGCTGTTTGTCTGGGGAATGCGCTTCGGGCGGGTGTTAGTTCGATCGGGAGTGACGGCTAACGATTTGTTTAAGGGCAGAAATTCGATCGCCCTAGCTTTTTTGGGTTTTTATATTGCCTTGCTGCTACTGGCTCTAAATCTGCCTCAAATGCCAGCTTTGCCGATCGAGTGGCGCTTTCACGGCATGGCAGTTACTTGGACTTTGCTACGAGTTATGTTGATGGGAGTGTGCGGTATTGGCTTTACTGTAAGCTGGCAGACGGCGCGATCGCAAGTAATCGCAGTAATTTTAATTTGCTTGTTGGGATTGGGAGGATTTACCAGCGCGGAAGCCTATTTTCTGGCGCCAATTTACGCTGATTTAATAGATAATTTGCGGCCAAACGGTGTATTTCGGCAAACATCTAGCAGCAGTTGCGCGCCGGCGGCGCTAGCAACAGTGTTAAGGCGTTGGGGAATGGATGCGACGGAATCGAGTGTAGCGCGTTTGGCCGGCACCAGCCGCTTGGGAACTTCGATGCCACAGATAATTGTGGCAGCAAGAGCTTTGGGAGTCAATGCGATCGAACTGGCGCCGACTTGGGAGCAAATTCAGCAAATTAATCGCCCCGGAGTGCTAGCAGTTTGGCTGTTTGACGGCCCTCGGAAGCTACCGCACGCGGTGGCTTTGCTGGGAATGAATGACAGTATAGCTGCCATTGGAGACCCAGCGCGGGGCAGGATTTTCAATTTAGATAGGGCAACTTTTGCCCAGATTTGGCGAGAGGAGTACGTGCCGATTTTTCGTTCTGCGGATATCTTGTTAAGTGACAAACAAGCTATTGACTATTTGAGTAAATTAGGATATAATAGCGGCAATTTAAAAGCAGATATCGAGCGCTTTCAAACAGATAAAAAATTGCAAGTCAGCGGTAAACTAGATAGGATGACTGAGTTAATGTTGAGCGGTAGTTTTTTGGAAGAAGTCCCCAGATTGGATGGGAAATAGTTATTGAAAATCATCAACCGCAGAGGCACTATTGACGCAGAGGGAAGAGGAATCGTGCGGGTTCCCTGAAACAATAGACCTCTTGCAAAAATAAATAGGCCGGGCTCTTCGGCCCATCCCACAAGAAAAAATAACTCTTGTGGGATGGGCCGAAGAGCCCGTCCCATCAATTGATGAAAAAGATTTTTGCAAGAGGTCTAATAGAGGTGAATTTCGGCTGCCCCGGATTCCTCTATTTCTCGATCGTTCTAATGCGCTCGCGATGTGTGATATCAATTCCGGTTACACCGTTCGGGATGGGGAGTCGGGAGTCGTCCGTCGTCCGTCGGGGAATGTGAGAATTATTGACCTTGACTCGATCGTGCCCAGGCAACCGGAAACGATATGAATTACCGTTCCAAATTTATGCCAAAACGCCAGCAAAGCGGGTTTTGAGCGGCAATTAAAATGTGGTGGATCGTGAGAATAACTCCCTTGATAGATCGAGATACATGGGATAGTTAAGCGCTCCCTCATGTTTAAGGGTGCTTGGTTTGGAGTGCAACCTGTCAACTTTTGGGTGCATCCGGGCTATCCGGAAAAACAAAATAGTTTCTCAAATTTTCTCGTTGGGTAAATGCCACGTATTGAGCAGTCATCTCTGGAGTTAGTAACTCTATCAACAATCTGTTTTCCACCCAAAGCATCATGAAATCAAAGCCGAAGCTAGTGCGTTGTACAAGCCAATCTTCACGAGCCGCAATTTGCTCAATTTGTTCAACGTTAATAGGGACAGACAACATCGCATGAGTTGCTGTAGATTGAGAAGCAGCCGTATTTTGAATGTACGCACGTAGTTCCTCACCATCACCCGGTACTATCTCAGTTCCCAAAGGATAAACTTCAATTTCTGTACCATATTCATCAAATGGAAAAATGATATAGCCACCTGGATTAAAAGGATGGGGTGTCGGTTGTCCTTGTAGAATTTCAGCTAGAACTTGGGCAACGTGCTGAGGGTTTTGAGCAGAAATAGAAAGGTGATGAATCATCCGAGTAGCTCCATTAATCAGAGGAATTACGCACAGAAAACGTAATTATTTCATTGCGAGCTGTGCGAAGCAATCTCAAAGCCTTGTTAAACCGTTACCATGGGTCCAGGACTAAATCAATTAAACTTTGAATCAACGGGATTAGCTCATGAAACTGAGCCGAAACTAAACAGCGATTGATTGGTTTCACGAGCAGTTACTAAAAAACTGTTGATTCATTCGTTCAGAGTGCTCGCAAAGATTCGATCGCCCAAGGAGATCGTCAACAATCGCACCTTGGTAGCGTGGCAGCAGGAAATTACCAATGTAACCGTAGGCAGTTGCATCTAATGTGGTGGGTTTATCTCCCATAAAAAACGGTTTGTCTGCCAGAAAGTCCGAAAGGGCTTGAAAATCAGCGCAGATAATCTGACTGATTTCTTCATGACTGTGACGACCGATTCCATGAGCTTGCATCTGAGAGATCATCGTTTTACGAAACTCTTCGGCAAACGGTTCTGATACGTCTAGCGTCGCTTCAGGAAAGAGCGCCCGTGCAACCAATGAGCGATAGTGCGGCCAGTTTTCTTCTATGCCAAAGCGAGTCTCCACGCCTCCCCAGTAGGTGTTTTCTTTGATCGTGCGGCGGAAGGCTAGAGAGGTAGCTCGCTCAACGGGAGTTAAACTAGCATCGAGATCAATTCCTTCTGTTTGCTTGAACATCTCAATGATTAGAAAAACATCACCTATCGAGTTTCCCTGATAGTCGATGAAGGGAATTTTACCCTTGGGAGCAAGCTCAAAACTTTGTGCTGTGATAATCACCTTTTTGTAGGGCAGCTTTGCCATGCGGAGCCAAGTTTCAAGCTCTAGACAGGGTGGGCTGAGGCTCGGTAGTTCCTCAAAGGATGGTGCAGTGTACAAGGCAATCATTTTCAAGACCTGGTTTACGTTGCTCGATGATATATGCTTCAATCCGATAAAGATGCGCCTGCTAGTCGTCGTGCTAACTTCAACTAATGATGAGCGATCGCGCTAATAAGTGCGGTTGCTTCGGATTTGTACTCTGCGCTAATCGCCCTGGGTTGTCCCTTTGTAACAAGCCCTGCAGCTTTAATCAAATCGGCTGCCTTTTCACCAATCATGATGGTGGGTGCATTCGTATTTCCTGTAGTAATCGTTGGCATAATCGAGGCATCCACGACACGCAATCCCTCAACACCATGTACCCGCAATTGAGAATCTACTACTGCCATTCGATCGGTGCCCATCTTGCACGTTCCCACAGGATGATAGTTGGTATCTGCCACTTTCCGAACATAAGCTTGGAGTCCTTCATCGCTAGTTACATCCGCACCGGGAGCCACTTCTTCGCCTCGGAATTCATCGAATAAATCGGTGCTGAACAACTCACGGATGATTCTCACCCCTAGCACCAACTTTTGCACGTCGGACTCATGCTCGAGATAGTTCATCCGAATGCAAGGTGAGTCTGTGGGATCGATCGAACGCAGGGTGACGCTACCGCGACTCTGGGAATGATTCAAACAGGCTGTGCTGGTAAATCCCGGCCCTTGGTTTGGATAGCCAGGAGGAACCCACAGCAGTGGGCCTGAGGAACACTGTAAATCTGGCGCAGCATCTAAATTACCAAAATAATTGGGTTTAAAGCCCCGTCCTTGTAGGACGGCTTTCTGTGCTATACTTACGCTAACACGACAGGCGTAACTATGTTGGTATTTGAGGCAAAACTTGAGGGAACGCAGCAGCAGTACGAGAGGCTAGACGAAGCCATCCGCACTGCTCGCTTTGTTCGCAATAGTTGTCTCAGATACTGGCTCGACAACAAGGGAATCGGCAAGTACGAGTTAAGTGCCTACTGCGCTGTCCTAGCCTTAGAATTTCCCTGGGCCGCTAAACTCAACTCGCAAGCGCGTCAGGCTTCTGCAGAAAGAGCTTGGTCTGCAATTGCGCGGTTCTACGACAACTGCAAAAAAAGCAAACCAGGGAAAAAAGGCTTTCCGCGCTTTAAGAAACATCACACTCACGGCTCTGTTGAATATAAAACAACAGGTTATAAATTGTCGTTCGATAGACGTACTATCACTTTCACTGATGGTTTTGAACCCGGAAGCTTTAAGCTGTGGGGAACTCGCGACCTACACTTCTATCAATTAAAGCAGATTAAGCGAGTCCGCGTAGTTCGTAGGGCTGACGGTTACTATGTGCAGTTTTTGATAGACCAAGAGAGGTTAGAAAAGAGAACACCAACTGGTAAAACACTAGGTTTGGATGTTGGCTTGACGCACTTTTACACCGATTCAGATGGTCAAACAGTTGAGAACCCGCGTCATCTCAGGAAGTCCCAGAAAGCACTCAAACGACTGAACCACCGTTTTTCGAGAACAAAAAAAGGCTCTAAAAACAGAGCCAAAGCGAGAAATCGATTAAGCAGAAAACACCTCAAAGTAAGTAGACAGCGTAAAGATTTTGCCGTGAAACTGGCAAGATGCGTAATCCAGTCTAGCGACTTGGTAGCCTACGAGGATTTGCAGGTGCGAAATTTGGTCAAAAATAGAAAGTTAGCCAAGTCTATTTCTGACGCTGCATGGTCTAATTTCCGGCAATGGTTGGAATATTTTGGCAAAGTGTTTGGAGTGGTAACAGTCGCTGTGCCTGCGCACTACACTTCGCAAAATTGTTCTAACTGTGGAGAAGTTGTTAAAAAGTCTTTGAGTCAAAGAACCCACCGCTGTGTGCACTGCGGTGTTGTACTAGACCGTGACAAGAATGCAGCAATCAACATACTTGAGTTAGGACTTCGTACCGTGGGGCACACGGAAACGTTAAACGCCTCTGGAGACATCGACCGCTGCATTGGTGAGGTAACTCCTCAATGTAAGTCGAGTCGTGGAAAGAGGAAGCCTAAACAGTGATGTTTAGAATCCCCGACCGTTTACGGCGGGGAGGATGTCAACCGCTTCGATCAACAACACGGTGGTTTCAGGATCTTCTGTCAGACGATTGGCAACAACACAACCTGCCGAACCTGCACCAATCACAATGTAATCGTATTGAGTCATCATATTTTCTTCCTATGTTTTTGCGGTCGATCGCAGCTTGGCCGCGCCTCACTGTTTTTGACAATTGGGAACAGTTGAATCACTCATTCTAGGTTCAGACAGCTTGACTTCCCATCCTGGTAAATTCCACCAATTAACTCGCTGATTCTGCTGAATCCAGAAGTTTAGTTGCGCGATATTGCCATCCTCAAATCTGAGTGTGGGAAAGGTAGGATAACTGGTATCATCGGTTTCGCGATAAGTGCGTCCCAGGTAATTTATGCAGGTCGTTAATCCCTCAGTAATTCCCAATTCTTCCACTCCCGTTCCCTTCAATTTAGCATCATCGTAGCTGAAGGAACCGTTGAATGTATTGCCCGCTAACCCGCCTTTGGTAACAGTGATGGTGAAATCGTAGGTTACGGGGACTGCGCAGGCTTGGGTTGCAGTTACAACTGTACTCAGAAGAGTAGAGGCGATCGCCACCGAGAGTTTTGAAATTGCGGGCACACTCGCATTCCGAAAAAGAACAACACTATAAATTTCGCTTTCAATCATCTGGAAACTCCTTGATTACACTTCTCTAGTAAGTGATTTAGCGGATATGATATCATAAGTAATCAGTTAAATGCGATCGCAGCAGACTACCAAGCCCACAAAACTTACCGCTTCTGGTGAATAGTGTATACTTTTTTGGTACGGTCAACCCCAACAGAAAACGCTCGTCTTTAATCGCCAAGAATTAACTGAGTAGATTTAACCACATTCATTCCCGCTGCCCCAAATCTTTGAAAAGCTGCATCTGCTTGTTCCGTAAAATCAACAACACCCGGAACAACCACAGGAGAAGTGCAATCTTCCAGTAAATAAACCTTCTTAGCTAATTTCCTATCTCGCGCCCAAATTTCAGTCAGCAAATCATCAATCGTCCAAGCAACGCAGTGACTTTTCGCTTGTCCCGCAATAATTATCGCATCAAAGCCTAGCAACTTCTCAATAAAAGAAGCATTTTTTTGAGCAATAGAATTGCCATCCGACCCGTCTAAGACTTCCGGCCGCAAAACAGAATAGTTTTCTGTTAGCGGATTCCCGCCTTTGATTTCAAATAGTGCTTGGCTGTTGCGGGCGATGCTGTGAAAAAATATTGCTTCTTCCACGGCGGAAACCAGGGCGTGTCCGATGCCGCCCAGCATTGAGTGATACGGCCAAATTGTCAGGGGATATTTGCCATCTTCGCTGAGTTTGTGCACGTAGTGGAGTGCGTGTTTTTGCAGTGCTGAATAGTTGCCGGCAGCGATGCTGTGGGCAACGGCGGGATTGACTTTCCAGATGCCTTGCTGCACGTCTTCTAAAGTAATTGATGTGGCGGCGGGTAGGGGATGTTCGCCTGCTTCATTTATCCAAAAGATTGGATGAAAAATTTGCATGGCGGTGTGGGTGTCCATTGTCGGCGCAATGGTTGTAATTGCGTTTAAATTGCGGTAGATAAATTCGCACAGCCGCAGGTTGTCATCGACAGCACCGCTACCGGAACGCCCGCCCACAAATAGTTCAAATTCGGGCAAGCAAAAGGTATTTTGGGCGTCGATTATCAGCAAACAAATGCGTTTTTTGTCGCTGGCAGCGGGCTGGATGCTGTATTTTTCCGCCCATTCTTTAGCTTCAGCGGCGCGTTCTTGGTAGGGAACTCGCCAGACTTCGCTGACTTTTTTGGTGTCGAAATAGTCGGGGGTTGGGAGTTGGGTTTTTGCTGTCATGGCTGATTTATTTTGGGGTGAGTTATCGGATTTTAGATTTGAGATTTTAGATTTTAGATTGAATAGTAGTATAATGCTGAGAGCTATTTGCGGGTGAGTCATGCCAATCAAACAAATTCAAGATTTTGCTAGGGGAAGTTTTAAACGAATATTATTGCTTTTTTCCCTCTCCGCTTTAGTTGCTATCTTAATTCTAGCAATTCGGTCTTTTTATGTTCAAGATTTTTTAAGAAATGTCTTAATGCAGATCGAGCATCTAGGCGCTTGGGGCCCAGTAGCTTTTATTGTCACCTACAACCTAGCTACTGTACTATTTATACCTGGTTCTGTGTTGACTCTGGGAGGCGGGGTGATTTTTGGTCTGTGGTGGGGTTCGGTTTACGTGTTTGTCGCGGCAAGTTTAGGCGCTACGTTTGCTTTTCTGATCGGGCGATACTTGTCGCGCGATCGCGTGGTAAAATATATGGAAGCTCACCCTAAGTTTAAAGCTCTCGATCGCGCCGTTTCCCAAGAAGGATTAAAAATAGTTTTTTTGACTCGTCTCTGTCCTTTATTTCCGTTTAATTTATTAAATTACGCTTTAGGGATTACTCAGGTTTCTTTGAAAGATTATGTGCTAGGTTCCTTCGGCATGATTCCGGCAACAATCTTGTATGTTTACTCGGGTTCTTTGGTGGGGGATATGGCTGCGATGGGCGCCGCAACTGCGTATACAAATCCCCAAGCGTCAGCAGTAAAATGGTTGATTAATATCATCAGTTTTATGGCTACTGTCGCTGTTACTGTCTCTATCACTCGGATTGCTCGCAAGGCTTTAGATGAAACTATTTAATTAGGATAATTTGCTAATGTCGCAGTCAAAAGTCGATCGCGTAACTGTCCCCCCGATGGACGAACACAACCAGAAATTAGTCTCCTATTTGCATCCGCCAGATTGGGTAAATCCGCAACCGGCTAGTTCTTATAATTTAGTAGTAATTGGCGCCGGACCCGCCGGATTAATTGTGGCTGCTGGTGCCGCAGGTTTGGGCGCAAAAGTTGCTTTAATTGAAAAACATTTAATGGGCGGCGACTGTTTGAATGTCGGTTGCGTGCCGTCAAAAGCTTTAATTCGAGCGTCCCGCACTGTCGGCGAGATCTGGAAGGCCAGTAAATTTGGCGTTCATGTTTCTAACGGTGCAGAAGTGGATTTTGCCGCTGTAATGGAACGGCTGCGCAGCATCAGGGCGGGAATCAGCGATGTTGATTCTGTTCAACGCTACCAGCACAAATTAGGAGTCGATGTTTTCTTAGGTTCCGGTCGTTTTACTAGCAATAATACAGTAGATGTTGCAGGTCAAACTCTCCGCTTTAAAAAAGCAGTAATTGCCACAGGAGCAAGGGCGCTACAACCACAAATTCCCGGCTTGCAGGAAGCTGGATATCTTACTAATGAAACTGTCTTTAACCTCACGGAAAGGCCACAACGCTTAGCTGTAATTGGCGCAGGGCCGATCGGCTGCGAATTAGCTCAAGCCTTTCGGCGCCTGGGTTCGGAAGTCGTATTGCTGCACAAAAATGCTCAGATTTTAGACAAAGAAGATGCGGATGCTGCTAAAATCGTGCAGCAGGCTTTTGTACGCGAAGAAATTCAACTAATACTAGAATCCCAAATAGATCGCGTTGAGAAAACAAATGCAGGCAAAGTAATTTATTATAAATCTCAAGGTAAGGAAGCATCGGTAACAGTAGATGAAATTATTGTGAGTACAGGGCGATCGCCCAACGTCGAAGGATTGAATCTGGAGGCTGTAGGTGTCGAATACGATACACAAACTGGCGTCTTTGTCAACGACAACTTGCAAACTACTAATCCCCGCATTTATGCCGCAGGCGATATTTGCATGAAACATAAATTTACTCACGCTGCTGATTTTGCTGCGAGGATGGTGATTCAAAACACTCTATTTTTTGGGCGCAAAAAGCTCAGCGCTTTGACGATACCTTGGTGTACTTACACAGACCCGGAAATTGCGCGCGTCGGATTGGGCGATCGCGAGTTGCAAGCCGCAGGGATCGATCTCGATACGTTTTTGATTCCTTTCGATAAAGTCGATCGGGCAATTATTGACGGCGAAGAGGAAGGATTTGTGAAAATTCACGTCAAAAAAGGCAGCGATAAAATATTAGGTGCAACTATTGTAGCGCGACACGCTGGGGATACGATCGGCCAGATTACTTTGGCAATGGTTAACAATATTGGTTTGGGAAAGATTGCTAGCACAATTCAACCGTATCCGACACAAGCTGAGGCAATTCGGAAAGCAGGAGATGCTTACAATCGCACTCGTTTGACTCCGTTTGTGAAAAATTTGTTTAACCGCTGGTTGGCTTGGACGCGATAAGTAAATAATCTCAAATCTGTTATCATCGGAATTATTCCTATCTCTCTTCTCTCGATCTGCGTGAATCAGCGTGAATCCCTTGTCATCTGCGGTTAATACATTCTCTTTTTTTAACCGCAGATGAGGGCAGATAAACACAGATTAACGCAGATTAATTAGATCGAGTCCGGCTTACTTTGAGTGTAGCATTAGGAGTTGGGAGTTTATTTAACCCCTGGCTGGGACGCCATAAGTAAATAATCTCAAATCTGTTAGCATTGGAATTATTCCTATCTCTCTTCTCTCGATCTGCGTGAATCAGCGTGAATCCCTTGTCATCTGCGGTTAATACATTCTCTTTTTTTAACCGCAGATGAGGGCAGATAAACACAGATTAACGCAGATGAATTAGATAAATTCCGGCTTACTTTGAGTGTAGCATTAGGAATTGGGAGTTTATTTAACCGCTGGCTGGGACGCCATAAGTAAATAATCTCAAATCTGTTAGCATTGGAATTATTCCTATCTCTCTTCTCTTTATCTGCGTGAATCAGCGTGAATCCCTTGTCATCTGCGGTTAATAAATTCTCTTTTTTTAACCGCAGATGAGGGCAGATAAACACAGATTAACGCAGATGAATGAGATAAATTCCGGCTTACTTTGAGTGTAGCATTAGGAGTTTGGAACTCGCTGGCGCAAACAAACCCTGTCTTAAAAATCCCCTTCATCTACTTGGAATACTGTCAATCCCAAGCGTCTCCACATATCAACAACTTGCTGGCGATCGTCCAAAACAAATTTAATGTTATATTTCCCTTCCATATGCTGCCGATACAACTCTTCCTTCATAATCGCATCCTTCCTCATATCTCCGGTTTTCCGCAGATAAAGAGCGGCATAATTGACTTCATACTGCTGCAACCATTTTTCAGTTTGAGGCTGACAGTCATCTGTTCGGCCCGACACTACAATAATATGGGCGCTGGACTGCCACTTGCGAACGGTATCTAAAACCGGCGGATTGGGCAAATCGCGATCGCACCTCGAAGCATCAAAAGGATTTCTGCCGTTGAGAAGTGCCAGCGTACCGTCCATATCCACAATAATTGCATCCGGCAAATTCGGGTTATATTCCGGCGGCCCAACGGGAACCCGCACGTACTTATTGTACATCTTCACGATCACCTCTTTGCCCACCGAATTAAGCCTTTTCAAATCCCGTTTAATACATTCCTCAACCGGAACTTGCAGGAAAGAATCATTAACTTCGACGATGGCTTTACCTTTTACCAACTGTTTGATATGCTCGATGTGAGGTCCGAAATTAGTATCATCAACAATGACGTGCTTGCCGCTTTCTAAAGCCATCAAAATAATCGTATCTCTCAACTGCAAAATAAACTTTTCATGCGTCGGCGACCAATGAGAAGCGTGAGCCATTTCTCTGAGCAAATCTTTATTGCTACGCACCCACTTTCCAGGTTCAGACAGCAGCAATTCCCTAGCAAATTGAGATTTTCCAGAAGCGGGTAAACCGACAAGTATAATAACTCTTTTCATGGTAATTAGAAGGAAGAAGCAAGAAGGAAGAAGCAAGAAGGAAGAAGGAAGAATGCTCGTACAGCAAACTTTTTAGCTGTATCTTAGGTTTAATTAGGTGCAGTTCTTTATTCAGTCAGCTACAATATAATGTTAATCTTCGTTCGTAGTGAGGACTAAAGTTCTCATTCAAGAAACGACTGTAGTCGTTACTACAAACCTAGATGGATGTAATCTAAACCCAATAGCTCCTCTATTTTATAGATATTAACATCACGGAGAGCTTCTTTCACTCCCGCAACTCTTCGGGCTCGCAAAGAAAACAAAATCCCGGAATACGGCAAATGTTTCACAGCTAATGCAAAATCTTTCTGAACTTCGATATGTTCGTGCTGTCGGTAAGCTTCCTCGATTTCTTCAACCAAAGATTGATATTTGTCCTTAACTTGTTGATACAACTCACTCCACTCAGGAAAATAAGCTAAAAACTCTTCTCCTTCATTAGTTAAAACAATTTCTATCAGGCGGCGGGTCGAAAACCCTTCGCGCAGATGGGAAATTGCGACATATTGCGGAGACTTAACTTTAACTCGGTTGAAGTTAGCGTCGCAGATAATATACCCTTCCGAATCCATCGGATCTAAATGTTGAGCCGCTTCCATAACTTCTTTCCAGCTAGTTAAAGGATAGGATGCGACCAATTCCCATCCGTATTTATTTGCCCAAATACTCGGATCTGTTTCTAGCAGCGTTTGAGTGTTGCGAACCCCGTGCAGCACGATTTGATTCTTTTTTGGCTGGACAACTATTCTATTGTAAGGCGTTATCAATTCAAAGATAAAACACTGGTTGGTTTCTTCCGGCAATTGATATCCCAATTCTTGCCAGACTTTCCAAAAAAGTTCGGCAAAGCTGAATCCAAAACCATTAACTTCGCCGGCGGCGTCGGGAGTGCCGCTAGATTGCACTCTCCATTCTCCCTTGTAAAAATACAGTACAGTCAGAGAACCGTCTAGTTTTTCATAAACTTTGGCATGACTCCAATCAATTGCAGCGGCGTGAATTTCTCCGTAATTAAAAAATTTGTCGTACGGATAAGAAACTATCTGCCAATCTTGAGATGAATCTAAAATAATGCCTCGGCACTGCTGGACTATTTTTTCGCCTAGGGGAGATTCTATCTGCGAGTATTTCAGACAGACTAGATCGGGATCTTGGCGGTGGCGGGTAACTTTGATATGATAAGTTTCGGACAAGGTTTCCAATCCGTGCTGGCGTAAATAATCTTGCAGTTCCACGTTCTCTTCCTAAATTTGTCGCCTTTTCTATTTTATCGCTAACTGCATATTTTAGTGAATTTGTAAAAAAAATTAAACTTGCTTTTTTTCTGAATGCCTATTGTAAGCTTTGTATTTTGGAGTATCATTGTAAATAGGTGAATGCGCTTTACCGAAAAACTGGACTATTTAGACATCAAGGAAAAAAAGAGTGAACAATAAATTATTACTTTTGGCGACTTCGGCGTGTGTATTGACTGCTTTAGTACCTGTATCGCGAGTTTTTGGTGCGTCCGAATTGTCGCAGCGACCGCCGGAAACCAAATCTGTTGCTGTAGCGGGTACGGCTGTTCCGGTAAGTCAAATTTTGCCAAAGTTAAAAGGCAAAACACAAGTACCAATTTTCCTCCCCAGTCAGCTTCCTATTTCGCAGAAGCTTTACTATCAAAGCCAAGCGATAACGGACAGCTATACTATTTCTATGGAGTATACACCAGATTGCCGAGGTGCGGGAGCTTGCTCTTTTGGGGAAATTCGAGGTCAGAAAGGCGGTGAGTTTTCTACCAAACTAGAAGGGGTAACTAAGACTTTAAAAAATGTTCAACTGGCTGACGGAGTGAAAGGAGTTTTTCACAATGGTTGCGGGGCTTACTGCACAGCAACTCTCGAGTGGAAAAGTCAGGGTTTTATGTATACCGTAGCAATTAAAAACGGACTGGAATCTGATTTAATTTTAATAGCAAATTCTGCTATTAAAGCTGGGAAGCGTTAAGTTCTGTAGTCGGGGACGCACAACTTCTATCTTTAGGGTGCTCCGTGCGTACCTTACCGTTATTGTATGATATATCTTAACTCGCACTCGCCTCTTACAAGATGCTATGGTTTTTTTTCGCTTACCTACTTAGGGGGAAATCAGGATGAGGGGAAAATGGCTATTTGCGGCGATTTTTGCTGGTGTGGTGACTGCTTTTACGATCGCACTTTTGACACAAAACTCAGCGTTAGCAAGGACAGAACTCTCGATAACAGAACTCCGCTGGTTTAATTTTTTCCCTGAAGATAGTTGGCAACGGGTACAATTTATTGTACCCGATCGCAACACTGCAAAATCTGCCGACGGCCGCAAGTTGCGGTTGTACGATGTTCATATTGCTAAGATGTTTGAGATTTCTCATTTTTTGTGCGATCGCGATCGGGCTTCTGAGGGGTACGATTGGTCTTATGAAGCGGAAAATGGCAATATTGAGATGGGACGCTTCAAAATTAGCTGCAATCTCGCCCAGTCCATAGCTGCTGCTTACGGGTTAGGGAAACCGGAAATTTCAGTCATTCGCCGCAACTTCAACCTGAAAAACGGCGGCCCTTCTCTTGCGAGAGAAACATATTCTATTCCCACTCTGAACATTGTTAATAATAGAGTTTTGCAGTGGAGGAATTTTGTGCAAAAATTTCCCCCAATTCCCGATAAGTCAGGTGAAAAGCAAGCTAACAGTAGTTTTCCGGCGAGTAACATCTTTAGGCAAATCAAAGGCAAAACGCGAGTGCCTGTTTTTCTTCCGAGTAGACTTCCTTTATCTGACCTTCAGCAAGTTGATTTTGATGTGCAAGCAGGTTCCCACGGTTACATTGTGGGAATGTATTTAGGCAAAGGATGCCGCGCGGGAGCCTGTTATTTTGGCACAATCGAAGCTAAAAGAAATGAACCGTTTTCGCCTCCTTCGCAATTACCACAGGATACTTACAGAAGCATTGAATTGGCGGGCGGATTCAGGGGTATTTATTTCAATAATTGCGGTGCTTACTGCACTGCTTTTGTTGAGTGGCAAAGGCTGGGGGTGCTGTACCGAGTCACAATGAAAAACGGACGACAGCAAGAAGTTGTTCAGATAGCAGATTCTGCACTTCAAGCAGGGCAACGTTAAATTTTCCTGGGAAATGCAAAAGGTACGCGGGAGCCAAGCTATCCCGAACGCGCGTGCCTTCGGGCAGGGTATGGAATCGATTTTTTTCGCATTAAATATCCCGTTGCTGTACACTTAAAAAGTACCTAAAAAAGTAATGAGATGCCTGCGATTAGCGTTGAAGAAGCCAAGCAGAGTCTGCAAGCTATCTTGGAAAAGGTGGCTTTGGGAGAAGAAGTGACGATCGTACATGAAGGTAAAGTAGTAGCTCGGGTAGTCCCGCCACTCACGAAGGAGCAGCGGTTAGCTGAACTCAAGAGATTCCGAGACTCTATTCAAGTAAAGGGTGAACCGCTGAGTGCAACAGTCATTAGGCTGCGAGAGGAGGAACGCTATTGATTTACTTGGATACTAGCGTCATTGCTCCCAATTACTGGCCCGAACGTCTCAGCGAAGCATCTCAGCAGTTACTGAGGACTGAGACTGAACGAGGGTTGAGCCAGCTAGTTGAGGTAGAATTTTTTTCCGCACTGTCTCGCAGAGTGCGAATGAGAGAAATTTCTCAGGAAAGGGCAAGACAAATAGCAATAGAGTTTCAGGCAGACTTGGACAGTGATTTTTATACTCGCATCCCCTTAGAGCCAATTCATTACAATTTAGCTCGCGATTGGATTAGCGCCTTTGAAGTACCGTTGCGTACCTTAGATGCACTGCATTTAGCAGTAGCAAGTTCTAATCAGTTGCTTTTGGTGACTGGCGATGAGGCTTTGGCTCGCAGTGCTCGGACTTTAGGAATTGAAGTTCAGTTATTGATTGCCGTAGCTGAGGGCTAAAAGGTGCGCGCGAGCGAAGCTATCCCGGAGGGAATCGACCTTTTGTCAAGGAAGCTGCACTTATGCCTCCACCAAAGGTGCATAGCAAAATTTCATATCTTCGCGGGAGATGATTTTAGTTGATGTTTCCGCAGGTTCTAATCCCTTGCGGGCGTTGAGCCAAGGTGTCTCTGATTGCGTCAATTCTGCAAGATGTTTAGCACTTAATTCTCCATAAGCATTCCAAACTTCTTCGAGGACTTCGATTTCATATTCATCAAATTCTTTTTCAAAATTATCGGGAGCGGGAATATCCTTGTATTTGTAAGCTTTGTATTCATTCCAAACATCGCGGACAACTGGGCCGGAAACCCAAGCTTCAATATCTCGATCAAATAGCGGGCGGCTTCTAAAGACCAAACTCCAAGCTTGTGCATAATACACGAGCTTTTGCAGTTTCAGAGGAGAAATGGTATCGCCTGCTTCTCGATCGACACGGCATAAAAAGTAACGAGCTACGTCAAGAGCACTTTTCATAGTTTTAGGATTTTAGTAATTTGACAAATTCGCTTTTGATGCTAAGCTATTTGGTGGCTTTAGAAGTACGATCGCAATTACGATCGCCCTTTTCCCCTCGCAACTACATTTCTCTCCCCAAATCCCGCAATCTTTGAGCTAATTCTTTCTCGCTGCTGCTGAGCTAACTGCTCAGGCAAACCAGGTTCATCCGGCTCGACCCTAGGTAAATCTTACATCGCCTGCAGCCTTTGCTTCGGAATCTCGATCGGCTCGAGTGCAAGCGACGCCGAATGCTGGATGGGAAACATCATCAAGGCTGACTGCTACTGGCGGTCATACAATTTTAGATTTTAGATTTTAGGTTTTAGATTGGCAATGGCTGATTATGTAAAGGTTTGGAGCTTGCCTACCGTTGCATCCTTTTTTCAAACTGGCGGTCATACAATTTTAGATTTTAGATTTTAGGTTTTAGATTGGCAATGGCTGATTATGTAAAGGTTTGGAGCTTGCTTACCGTTGCATCCTTTTTTCAAACTGGCGGTCAAAATATGGTATTTCTATTTTATCGCCCGAATTATCCCAACCAGCAATTAAAGTCCCCACCTGCGGTACGCTAGATCAGGTGAATATATTGGCTGATTTCAAGCTATCCTCCGATCGATCTTATGTCTCCAACCACATCTGCCCCCTCCCGAACCGTTCGCATTGGTTCCCGCAAAAGCCAACTCGCTCTCGTGCAAACCCACTGGGTGCAAGAACAGCTACAGAAACACTTCCCGGAACACACTTTTGAAGTCCATACCATGTCCACCCAAGGGGACATAATTCTTGATGTCGCCCTCGCTAAAATTGGCGATAAAGGACTTTTTACCAAAGAATTAGAAACGGGAATGATTAATAATGAAACGGACTTTGCCGTTCATTCCCTCAAAGATTTGCCTACCAATTTACCCGAAGGTTTAATTTTAGGATGCGTCACCGAACGGGAAAATCCCGCTGACGCCCTGGTAGTTCACTCTAAGCACAAAGACAAGCAACTCGACACCCTCCCAGAAGGTTCAGTAATCGGTACTTCTTCCCTGCGCAGGCTGGCTCAACTGCGGCACCATTTCCCTCATTTTGAATTTAAAGATATTCGCGGCAATCTCAATACTCGACTCGCTAAATTAGATGAGGGCGGTTACGACGCGATTATTTTAGCAGTTGCGGGATTGGAAAGATTGGGAATGGGCGATCGCATCCACCAAATTATCCCTGCTGAAATCTCCCTTCACGCCGTCGGACAAGGTGCTTTGGGCATCGAATGCCGCGCCGGAGATACAGAAATCATGGCAGTGATTAAAGCTCTCGAACACTCGGAAACCGCCCAAAGATGTTATGCTGAACGCGCATTTCTGCGGGAATTAGAAGGCGGCTGTCAAGTGCCGATCGGCGTCAATACCAAAATAGAAAACGGTCAATTAACCTTAACCGGAATGGTATCGAGTCTCGACGGCCAGCGATTCGTCAAAGATACTGTTTCCGGCGCCGCCGAGACTGCTGAACTGCTGGGAATTGACCTCGCTCACCGCCTGCGCCAACAGGGAGCTAGTGAAATTTTGGAGGAAATATTTGTCCAAGTTCAGCGCGGTTCCTAAACCCGCTCGGCATCTATTTGTCAATGCTTTTAGACGCGATATATCGCCTTGTGTTAAATAAAAATAACAGGCGGTTCGCTTTTGCTTTCACAGGTACACTAGCAGTATGTTTGTAGATTTTAGATGGGATTTTAGATGGGACTTACGAACCCGACCTCAGAAACCCGGTTTGTTCTATATCTGGTCGTCAAAGCAAGGATTTTCGCTGATTTTGGGTTCCAGAGCGTAAGTCCTATTAGAGCATAAAATTGACCCTCGGTTTCAAAAAATTCTGACTAATTTAGGACGCTCCGCTCGGGTGGAGGTTCGATTTAGGAACCAAGATTTCTCGCAGAAATCAAGTTTTTTTCGTAAGTCCTAGAATTCTCAATATACCATCCAAAATCTACAATCAAACATCCGAAATTAATCAGCAATTTATTTCAGGGAAAGGCAAAATATGAGCGTTAGGGAAACTCAAATAAAGCTGGAAGTGAAAAAAGTTCAGCAACTTTATCGCAAAATGCAGGCAGACCAAAAAGCTTTGCAGCAGCAATTGAAAGAGTTGAAAACTCAGGCAGGAAATTTTTCGGATGTAGTCGAGCAAGTCTTGCCGTCGGTAGTTTCCATTTACGTCATGGATTGGGATACACAAGAAGAGATTTCTTCAGGGAGTGGGTTCTTTGTATCGCCGGACATAATTGTCACGAATTATCACGTTGTCGAAGATATTGCCGATGAAGATTACTTCTATGAAGAAGATGAAGTCGAAGAGGTTTTAGTGGAAACTCACGACGGAAAATTGAGATTGGCAGAAGTCGTGTTTACTGGTAATGCTGAAGAAGATTTAGCTTTGCTCTTAATTAGCGATTTAACCTTCAACCCGGAAACAGGCGAACAAGTGCCATCTCCCCACGAATATCCTCCCCTAGAGCTGTCTTTTGATGTGAAACTGGGAGATAGAGTAATTGCTGTGGGCAATCCTTTGGGGCAGTTTGCTTCAACTGTAACTCAAGGTATTATTAGTGCAATTCGCGAACCAGAAGAGTATGAAGAAGGCGACGAAGATGATGATGTTGGTGAGGTGAAGGTATTGCAAACTGATGCGGCGATTAATCCGGGAAATTCCGGCGGGCCGCTGATTAATATGGCCGGTCAAGTGGTTGGGGTGAATACGTGGGGATGGGAAGATGCTGATAATATTAATTTGGCGATCGCCTCTGAAGCTTTGGATGACTTTTTAGCGGGATTTGAAGAAACTTTTGAGGAGGATTCTCAGAATTAGTCGGGAGTTGTCGGTAATACAGCAAATTGCAGATTTATGAATTACACCCGCCTATCGATAAATCCCCGTAGGGACACGAGGCACGGCTGTGTCTAAAGCTGCACTTAATAAACCTGGGATACGCTGTATGTGATTCGGGCGATCGTACTTTTTCTGAGAGAGGATGGAAAAGGCGATCGCTATTTCCTTAATTACATACTGATGGCTTTGCGTTCAGTTTTACTAATGCGTAAAGGCGATCGAACTGCATACCATTTTTGATGTTTACCGTCAATCATAAAGTGACATATAAATTTCATTAGATCGTGAAAATTGTCGCCGGAGGGGAGTCCTGGCGATCGCACTTTTGTTCACCGATCCGCAGTGCGGATCGACGCGGATGGAAAAAAGCCGATCGCATTTTTGAGTAAAGTGCGATCGCCACAGAGCAACTAAGATTTATACTTGTTTTTGGGCGCTGCGTTAATATTGTGCCGATCGCCATTTAAACTTAATTTAGACTTACTACCTCAAGGAACACAAGAAAATAATGCGCATTTTATTTGTATCCGCCGAAGCAGCACCCCTAGCCAAAGTGGGCGGTATGGGCGATGTCGTCGGCGCTTTGCCTAAATTTCTGCGGCGCATGGGACACGATGTCCGCATCTTCATGCCGTACTACGGTTTCATCCCCGACAAAATGGATGTTCCCAAAAAACCTGTTTGGGATGGGGGGGCCATGTTCCAAAACTTTTCGGTCTTTGAAAGTGTTTTGCCGGGAACCGATGTACCTTTATACTTATTGCAACATCCGTCTTTCTTGCCCCGCCGCGTTTACGGCGGTGTAGATGAAGATTGGAGGTTCACTTTATTTGCCAATGCTGCGGCTGAATTTGCCTGGAATCACTGGAAGCCCAACATTATCCACTGTCACGACTGGCATACCGGGATGATACCTGTTTGGATGAGCCAAGACCCGGATATCAGCACGGTTTTTACTATTCACAATTTAGCTTATCAAGGGCCGTGGCGCTGGCGTTTGGAGCAGATGACTTGGTGCCCTTGGTATATGCAAGGTCACAATACAATGGCTGCCGCAGTACAGTTTGCCGATCGAGTAAATACAGTTTCGCCGACTTACGCCGAGCAAATAAAAACCCCAGCTTACGGGGAAAGTTTGGAAGGTTTGCTGTCTTACCTGGGCGGCAAGGTTTCGGGCATTTTGAACGGAATTGATACAGAATCTTACAACCCAGAAACTGACAAGTACATCCATCAACAATTTAGTGTTGATACTATTGAAAAGCGCCCAGCTAACAAAATTGCCCTGCAAGAAGAAGTCGGTTTGGAAGTGAATAAAGGTGCCTTTTTAATGGGCATGGTGACGCGGCTGGTAGAACAGAAGGGGCTGGATTTGATTATTCAAATGCTCGATCGCTTCATGGCCTATACCGACGCTCAGTTTATTGTACTCGGAACGGGCGATCGCTATTACGAAACCCAACTCTGGCAAATGACAGCCCGCTATCCCGGTCGGATGTCCACCCAATTACTCTACAACGACGCCCTCTCCCGGCGCATTTACGCAGGCTGCGACACCTTCCTGATGCCCAGCCGTTTCGAGCCCTGCGGCAT
This sequence comes from Microcoleus sp. C2D2, assembly GCF_036702495.1. Classification (NCBI taxonomy): domain Bacteria; kingdom Bacillati; phylum Cyanobacteriota; class Cyanophyceae; order Oscillatoriales; family Microcoleaceae; genus Microcoleus; species Microcoleus sp. C2D2. The sequence continues at coordinate 94,207 of NZ_JAUBTO010000004.1, forward strand.
CAGCCAAATGCTCGCCCTCCGCTACGGGTGCGTACCAATGGTTCGCCGCACCGGCGGTTTAGTCGATACCGTTTCCCACAACAACCCGATCGACAATACTGGTACAGGTTACTGTTTCGATCGCTACGAACCCCTAGACTTGTTCACCTGCATGATCAGAACTTGGGAAGGTTTCCGCTACAAAGATAAGTGGAAAGAACTGCAACAGCGCGGTATGAGAGAAGATTTTGGCTGGGATATTTCGGCCCGGAAATACGTCAAGTTGTACAGCGATATTTTGGGAGTGCCCCCAGAAGAAACTGCACCGGAACCAGAGCCAGAATTGCTCGTTGGTAAGGGTTAATCTTAGTATTGTGCGTCAGTCGGTGTTAGATTCGACTGAATCGAGGGGCGGGCTGACGCACCCGAAAGCTTAGTAAGGTGCATCAGTGGGTTTTTGATTCAACTTAATCGAGCGACTGACTACTGACTACTGACTGCTGACTACTGACTACTGACTGCTGACTAATGACTAATGACTGCTGACTACTGACAAATTAATCAACAAATAAATCGAGAGGTAAATGACCGTAAGTTCCGCTAACTCCACCTTCTGAGGAAGATTGGCACGACACCAAAACGCCCCGGTAAGTTCCGGGATAGCCGTCAACATAATACGACCCCTTCAAAGTATTGAACTTAATATAAACCGAACCAGCAAATGCCGAAAAAGCATTTGGATCTAAAACAGCTTGATATCCCAAAGCTTTCAAATAAGCTTCTAAAGCTGAAAAACCCTCATCCGTCGAAGCAGCGCACACTCCCAACATTTGATAATCCGACAAACTTGCTACCAGCAAAATCGCTTGACGCAGCGCCTGTTTTTCCTGCGGCGATGCTAGAGATTGCATATCCAGACAAGTGAAATCTTTGAGGATTTGCTGTGCTTCTTCAACAGTTAGGGTAGTCGGGTTTTGAGTAGACATGAATTGCTCTGATATTTCCCAAAATTACGATCGACACTCGGCTACTCGTCAACGAATTTCTGCCATTACAACCCTCGATCGACGGCGGTAACACTTGCCCAAGTCCTGATTATAGCCGATTGTGCGCTCTGGCAATCAATTCTGGCGATCGTCTTCGAGGGCTTTCCTTCGGATCGTTTCGCTAACGCCAACACCCGTATCGCACAAAAAAGCTAGTAGTTTTTACCGATGTTTTCAAGTTTAGATCAGTCCGCGTTTTTTCAGCTTTGCTAGCGCATCTTCCGCCGCATTTTTCTCAGCATCTTTTTTGCTTTTGCCTTTACCTTCTCCATAGAGTTTCTCTGCGACATACACTTTCGCGAGAAATTCCGGCTTGTGGGGTGTGCCTCCTTCTTGGATGGTCACGTATTTAGGGGGAGTCGTGCCACCGTTGGCCTGTACCCATTCCTGAAAGCGATTTTTCGAGTCTACAGTCGATCGAGTTTCCACAACATTTTCGGGAACAGAATCAAACATTTGCCACACAAACTGGCGAACTTTGTCCATGTCTTGCGTGTCGAGATAGTAAGCGCCAATAAATGCTTCAAAAGTGCTGCTGAGCAAATTTGGATTGGTAATCCCACCTTCTCGATAAGCTCCCTTTCCGAGCCGCATTTTTAAGTCTAAAGCGATTTCGGTAGCAAATCTGGCTAATTGTTTTTCATCTACTAATGCAGAACGGCGGCGAGTCAGTTGGTCTTCTCCCATTTCTGGATGACGCTGATAGAGATATTCGCCGCTGATAAAAGTCAGCAAAGCATCGCCGAGAAATTCTAAGCGTTCGTTGTCTTCTTCGCGATATGCGGGGTTTTCGTTGACGTAGGAACGGTGGGTGAGGGCTTGGCGCAGCAGTTTTTCATTTTTGAATTCGGGAAGGGGAATTTTGATTTCTTGTGTTGGATTAGTTAATGGCATAGAAGTTTTGTAAGGGTTATTGTTTTTGGAGTTGGGTGTTGTTATGTGGACATGAAAGAGCCGCAGATAGCGGTTGGTTTGGAAAATCTAGTTTATCAAATAAACTGGATTTTTGCTATCTGCGGCGAGGTAAAGATCGAGCAAATTTATGCTGCCAGTTTGTATCCCTCGATCAACTTCGGTAATTCCTCTACAAAGTAGAATCTATCTGCAACCCTTTTCAGATTTTTATTTTCATTACCTTGTCGAGCCAAGATTATCACCTTTTTTCCTTTTTCTTGTATGCTAGGAATCAATATCTCGCCATAGCCATCTCCAGACACAACGATAAATAGGTGTGGATATAGACTACTTGCTGCTTCACCCGAACAGTCGATAGACAAACGAAAGTCAACAGCATTTCTGATTTTCTGGGATACAGTAACACAATCAAATCCAAGATTAACGAAGGTTCTTTTTTGAGAAACCTTATTTCCCTGTTGCCAATTGTCGTAAACCTTTCTGTTGACTACACATCCCAATGAATCAGCAAAAAGCGACACGTTGTTAGCTTGCTTTCCATCTGGGATGTTCTGATAATCCCAATAAATGGAAACTAAATCTTGCTGTTGGCGGCTTGATCGGTTTGAGGTTCGATGATTGTCCGTAGCTTGCTGTTGGCCGGTTGATCGGTTTGAGGTTCGATCATTGTCCGTCATTTAATTATGTCCTACAAAGAGGTTGACTGGACAGCCTCGATCTATCGCGCATCTAGCATTAATGGAGTTTTGTCTGTGGATTTGCTCAAAAATGAACATCTCGGCACAGGGCAATCTGTTACCACAAAACACTGTAATTTTCTTGGGATTTGATTAGCGTCTTAGCTACAGGGTTTACAGAACGGGAACGAGCTTAGTAGCAGCCCGTTGAAGGGAAATGGAACTCAATAATGTTTCGATTTTGTCAAGCTTGTATCAAGTTCTTAAAACGACATTCGACTCACATTCCGCGAAGGGAAATGGAACTCAATAATGTTTCGATTTTCTCAAACTTGTATCAACTTGTTAAAACGACATTAGACTCACATTCCGCTCAACGGGGTGCTAGAAACTTGCCCCAGTTGTATAAACCGTGTAGCTAAGACGACTCAATCAACATTCCTTGATTTTGAATGCGATATTTAGTTTTAGCTGTAAGCTGTTGTGCATTTAAAATGGGTATTTCAGAGGTTGAAACCCTTTACTGGCTTAGATAGCCTCGAAAATTTAAATGATGAACAGCTTACCTTTACTATGGCGTTCTAATTATTGGATGTCAAGTATTCACTCAAAATAATTTTCTTACATCCTTAGACATCTCACCAAGGTTTTCGCCAACCTGACACCGATCGCCCTGATAAGCTGTGGCGACATTTAAATTGTATGTCAAAAAAAATCAAAGTCTTGTGGGGTGGGCGTCCCGCCCGCCCTGAATATACAATTTAAATGCGCGACAGCTTACACTTTACCCGATCGACCGTCCCCACCTCAAAAACCCTCTGCCCCTCCCCCGATCGCCCCTCTCCCCGTGGGCCCATCCCGCTTATCTCCGACATTTGAACACTAAATGTTAAAATATGTTGCAAAGTTTCTCTAGTTGTGTTAAGTTTAGTTACATAAGGTTGAAATTAAACAAGGTTTATGGTCATGGAAAACAAAGACGCAAAAGTTGGCTTCACTGAGTTTGCTGAAACCTGGAACGGCCGTTTGGCAATGTTGGGCTTCGTTATCGGCTTAGCTACCGAATACCTCACCGGTCAAGGCATTCTCTCTCAAATCGGTTTGATGTAATCAGCTTAACTGCATACAATAGCTGAAATTCAGGCGATCGACCCCATCACAAGTGCACTCATCCCCCCCGCTAATAAGTCCCCTTCACTTCACACGGAAGGGGATGAGTGCATTTTCTCTCAAAAAATCCCACAGAGGGCATCATCAAAAATCTTTTCTGTCTCAATATTTATCGCGAGATTAACCCCAGCAAACTAAGCAATTCCTACCGAATCCAACATCCTCAATTTAGGAGTCAAACCAGGAAGCTTCACCAAACCGTCGCGTTTGTGACTCCGCGTGCTGTTACCTAAAATCATCTCCGACAGATCCGGCATTTCCTGCCAGCAGTGCGAGCAAAACCAATAAAGGCGATTGTGGCGAGCGTGGCGGAGCAATTGAGAGGAGCAACAAGGGCAACTATTCATGAGATTTTAAACCTTTTTTAAGATATGGAGCGATAACCAATTCATTACAGATATTGACGAATGTCGGTGCATCTCAACTTCATACACAACAATAAAAAATCTCTTTTCACTCAAAACTTTGAGCGTCTCGCAAGTACCATTTTTGGAAACCGAACAGCAACACCACAATCACAAGCTGAACGCTCCAAGGGGCCCAAGAGAAACCCCAAAGAAAACAACCCAGTCCCGCTAAAGCCACAATAACAAAAATATCTTGAGATGTTTTCCAGTAAATCCCGACTGCCACCAGAGAAACTATCAGTAGCAAAATGTAAGCTGAGGGCATAGTCGTCTTCTCCCAATGTATCTGCCAACAGTCAGAATCGCTCCCTGACCATGTGCTTAAACTTAAAACTAAAACCTGAAGAACTTATGAAGACGAGAAAGTTGTCACAAAAAGTAAAATACTCCTGCCAGCTTATATTTGTCGGAGAAATGAGTAGGAATACTGAGTTCATTGCTGAGGTCGAATCCGGTTAAATGAACGCACTACGAATAGGAACTTAGGCATCGCTTATTGGTATCAATTTCACCGAAAGACCGACAGGGTTGAAACGCCTGCTGGGCGAGCGGTTTTTAGTCTTAAACTGACTGGACAAAAGGCACAGCGCCTAAGTCCATACAGATATCCTGTGCTCTCGACCGGATTCGATCGCTCGGCACAATACCAAAGAAACCAAGTTTTTTTAACTCTCTTTGCCTGCAATACTAATGCTGGAAAAGCTGCACAATTCAATAGGGCCGATCGATCTATTCTTGCTCCCAGCCCAAAGCTTCAGCGACCTGAGCCGCCAAAAACATCGGTTCAAAAGGCTTAGCAATCACGCTCACCACCCCCAAATCCGCGAACATCCGCCTGTCGCCAGCAAGAGCCTTAGCCGTCAATAAAATTACCGGAATGTGCTGGGTAGCATTATTAGCTTGTAACTGTAGAAAAGTAGTAGGCCCGTCTTGGTCGGGCATCATCACGTCCAATAGAATAGCATCAGGCTGTTCGGCAAGAGCCTTAGCAACACCCTCGCGGCCAGAACTCGCGGTCAGGACTTCCCAGCCCCCCACCATCTCAAGACTGACTTGAGCCACTTCCCGAATATCTTCCGCATCGTCAATAACCAAGATGCGCTTGGCAGTCAAAATTAACATTTTTTTAGAAATGAGAACTGATCACAGATTAGAAGCGAAATGCGAATATTTTCTAAAGAAAATTATCTTACCAGATCGGACTTTACAGTAAATTTTCAAAACTGTATAGCAGATGTTGAAGGCCCTTGGCCTCCCGGAGGCTTCGTGAGCGGGTAAAAAGAAATAAAAAACAAGACCTGCGTTGCAATCGACCGCCAGGGTTTCAACAATTAAGAACATCCTAACCGTCAGGCGCGGTTGCTGTAAAATCTCGCCCCCAAAAAAAGCCGCTTTTCCACCTCAAATCGCGATTTTTGCTCGCAGTCCCCGATCGGCCCAAAAGGCTGAGATTGTTTGTCGATGACTCGATCGAACAATCTGCACAAAATCATTGACATACTCCCCGGCGTAAACGCGCGGGGATTCTAAGATCACACAGCAATTGCAGGCAAAGCCTGTCTCACATCGCCTAGCTTAGCGGTCGATGCCCCAACCGCACAAATATTTTTAGCTGCGTTTTCATCTCGTCCATTTACAGACTGACAAGATGGACAACGCCATTGTGCGATCGACAAATCCAATTCTGTTAGGACATGACCACAATTTGAACAAGTCTTACTGGATGGATACCATCGATCAATAAAGATCACCTGCTTATCTTTTTTCTGAGCAACCCATTCCAGAATTTTCAGAAACTCCCCAAAAGCTAAATCAGAGATTTTGCGTCCCCAAAGGCGTTGCATTCCTTTAAGATTTAACGTCTCAAAACAAAGCACATCAAATCTATCGGTTAGAGCGTGAGCCAATTTCCAGAACCAGTCAGAACGACGATTTACAACGTCTTCATGTCTGCGGACTAAATTTTTCCTAGCTCTTTCGCGGTTAGCCGAACCTTTCACCTTAAGAGAATGTTGACGGCTGGCTTTTTTGATAGCAGTGAGCGATTGCTTGAGGAATTGAGGCGACTCAATCTTAGAACCATCCGAAACTGTGAGGAATGTTTTCAAACCGAAATCAAACCCAGCGATGTGACTCGTCTCGACTTTGATTTCAGGTTCGATAACACTGTCAACAACAACGACCATGAACAATTCACCCAGTGGCGTGCGTTTAATGGTTAGTGTTTTGACCGTCCCCTCAATTTCTCGGGAATTCCAATATTGATAAACTTTCTGCCCAATCTTGATCCGATTGCCTCCCAAAAATTTATAACCAGCTTGCTTAAGGGTGAATGATTTGTACTTGCGAACCTTCTTGAAGTGCGGCGGTCTAACTCTTTTTTTATGGTGCTTGAAAAATAACTGGTACGCTTTTTCAATTCGTTGACAAATATCTTGTACTGCTTGAGAGCCAACTAATTGCCAAAATTCTTTGCGTTTTCGCAGCTTAGCAATATGAGCTTGAAGTTGAGCGCAATTTAAGTGTTTGCCCCACATTCGATAGTACCGTTTGTGGAGCGCAATACAATGGTTGTAGATGACTCCTGCGGCATTAATTGACCGCTTAAGAAATCTATTCCTTTTGTGTTGATACAGCTTAAATTTCAAGGTTTTCATACTTTTAGTATACAGTGATTGAATGGCTCCTTGGTATCAAGAAATATTAAGACTCTTGATTCGCTGCTCCTTGATCCTCTAGAATCTGAATCAAAAGCCGTCCTAGAAGGACGGGGCTTTAAACCCAATTTTTCGGTAACTTTGGGTAAACCAGAGTCGAAATTAACTTTCAGTTGCCAGCCCCTCCCTTAGAACTGGCAGACTTAAGAAAAAAGTGCTGCCCTCCCCCAAAACGCTCTCCACCCACATCCGGCCCCCGTGCTGCTGCACGATACTGCGACAAATAGCCAGCCCCAAACCAGTACCTCCCTTCTGGCGAGAATCAGAAGCATCAACCTGTTGAAAGCGTTCAAAGACCATCTCCAGCTTGTCTGCCGGAATACCCCGCCCTTTGTCTTTCACAGCAATCACGATGTACGGCGAGCTCGTCCCTGGCAAGTGCCGATGGGCGGCGGCAGGCTCAGGAGACAACAAAGACGGAGACGACACCGACTTCAACCCAGCTTTTTGTGCCAAATCCCGATTGTGGCTCAACTCCCCGCTCAGCCAAACCGTAGCCCCGGAGGGAGAAAATTTAATAGCATTGCTGAGCAAATTTGTCAAGGCTTGAATAAGCCGATCGGGAACAGCTTGCAATTGCGCCCCCACAGGTTTCACCGACAGAGTAACTCCCGCCTGCTGAGCCATTCCCTGCATCTCGTCAGCCGCCTGCAACATCAGGTCAGCCACATTGCAAGTTTGTTTGACGGCAGTGCTGTAACTCGACTCCATCCGCTCTAAATCCAGGATGTCGTTGACCAACCGCACCAAGCGGTCAGTATTAGTGACAGCAATCTCCAGCATCCGCTTGGCTTTCACGGGGTAAGCGTCAAGCAGGCCGCTGTTGAGGAGGCCGAGGGCGCCGTGAATCGAGGTCATGGGCGTCCGCAGTTCGTGGCTGACAACAGAGATGAATTCATCTTTCATGCGCTCGACTGCAAGCCGCTCGGTGATATCCTTAAAAGTCACCACAGCTCCAATAATTTCGCCTTCTTCTCGCATGGGAGCGACAACGTACTCAACCGGAAAACTGCTGCCGTCTCGCCGCCAAAAAACCTCATCGGTGACGCGCCGCGCCTCTCCGTCTTCCAAGGTGGCTAAAATTTGAGAACTGACCCGAGACGGCAGCCGTTTGCCCGCCTGCGGTGCGGCGCAGTGCGGGACAAGTTCAGAGCCTGAATTGATGTGTGTTGCAGGTGACATTTGCTCGATCGCCTTTGAGCATTCTCCCTGTGAACGGTGTAAGCTTTCATAAACTGGTCGATCGATCAATTCCTTCGATTCGCACCCAGCCATTCTCACCGCCGCAGGATTGACAAAAGTTACTTTTGCCTCTTTGTTCAACCCGCAAATTCCTTCTCCTGCGGAGAACAAAATCATTTCTGTTTGGTGGCGGAGTTGTTCAAAGGCTTTTTCGACTCGCTTGCTGTCGCTGATGTCGCGAGAGATTGTTGAAACGCCGGTTACCGCTCCTGTGGCGTCTTTAATCGGAGAAATCGTCAGGGACACATCTATCTGTTGGCCGTCTTTCCGCAAGTGCACGGTTTCGTAATGGTCGATGCTGGCTCCCGCCGTAATATGTTCCAGAATTTGGGGCATTTCCTTCGGGCGTTCGGGTATTGCTAAAATCTCGATCGACTTCCCCTTGATTTCCGCCGCACTGTAGCCGTAAATCTTCTCTGCTCCTGCGTTCCAGCTCTGAATTGTCCCGGTGAGGGTTTTGCCGACGATGCCGTCGTCGGAAGACTCGACAATCGACGCCAAGCGCACGAGTTCGTCTCTAGTTTGCTTGTATTCCGTGATGTCGCGGCCCAAAATCACGATACTTTTGCGTCTGCCGTCGGGGTGAAATACGGGTACTTTAATCACGTCGTAGATTTTCACAGTACCGTCCGATCGGGGAATCATTTCTTCCCCCCTAGAAAGCTTACCTTTTGCCCACGCTTCTCGATCGCTGACCTCGCACGCCTGTAGGGCCTCGCGGTAAAAACTGCTGAGTTCTCCTAGCTGAAAATCTTTAAGGCCGCGGTAGTCTATTTTTTCTAGCTCGAACACTTCCAATATCGCTTGATTTGCCTCCTGCCACCTGCCCTCGCCATCTTTGAAGCAGACAATATCTGGCATGGCATTCATCAGCAAGTCGAGATAGGAGTTTTCTCGCCGTGCAGCTTCTACCTGGGCCCGCTTGGCGATTTCCCGTTGCAGGTTTTCCTTTGCCGTTTGCAGCGAGTCGATTAACAAACTTTCTGTAAAAGTCCTTTCTTTAATTACTTCCTGAAGTCTGTGGAGTTCTAGCGACTGTCGCCTGCGGGCCAACAAATTCTCTACCCGCAAGTGCAGTTGGACTGGTTCGGCAGGACTTACTATCAAATCGTCTATTCTGCCTTCGAGTTGTTTTGCCTGCTGCGAAAATGGCTGCTCAGAAAGAGCAGGCGTTGGGGATTTACTCAGAAGCAAAAACGGTAAAAATATCGGCTCGGCGGCAGCTTTTAATGCTTCTAGCAGCGGCCTTCGGCGATCGAAATAGGCCTCGTCGAGAATGCACAAGTCAAAAGCGATTTGGGGAATGGGAAATTCCGAGCTGGTATCTAAAGCGCGATCGACTACGATCACCTCATGCTCGGTGTTGAGGTGTGCGATCGGCAAATTAGGTTGTTGGTGGCGATCGACCAAGAGTAAAATGCGGCTCATTAGTTTTTTAATTTCCCAATGACTAATGATATGATGTCAGGTAACTTAAGCATTATCAGGTTTGTAGTCAGGACTAAAGTTCTCTTTTTTATGAGGGCCCAAGCCCTCACTACAAACAAATTTTATAGCTATCGATCGAGCGGATGCGATCGAAATGATGAAGGCATTAGACAGCCAGAGGAGAAGCCCCAATTCAATAAAAATTGATAATTATTTAATTGTTTGTTCCTTCAACTAATGACTAATGACTAATGACTAATGACTGTTAACTGTTGACTGTTGACTGTTGACTAATGACTAATGACTAATGACTGTTGACTGTTGACTAATGACTAATGACTGTTGACTAATGACTAATGACTGTTGACTGTTGACTGTTGACTGTTGACTGTTGACTGATGACTAATGACTAATGACTAATGACTAATGACTAATAACTTTTTACGGCATTCCCATCTCAATCAAAGCATCTTCCGGCATACAGGTAGAGTAACGCTCCCCTTCCGATAAAACTGCAATCAGCCTCACCTGCCAGTCGGGCATAATCTGCAAATCCGCCCAGGGCACTGCTATCTCCAAACATTTATCCAATCCCACTTGGGCCCGGCTGAGGCGGGGCTGCCACTCATCGCCCTCTCCTGCTTCGTGAAACGCAATCGATTTCGTCAGCAAATTAATCTCTAACTGATGGTGGAATCGGTAGTTTAGCGGTGCTTCGTCGGGCAAACCCGACAGCGGAATCAGACTGTTTTGCATCGTGCGATCGGGATAAAACCAGAACAAATTTAACTCTGGAGGGCAATCAATTCCCGGCCGTACCCCCGCCTTAAAGTCGGCGCGAATGTAAAAATTCAAGTGGTCAACCCCGTACCAAAGCCGCTGAATTGCCGAACTCCGGTGCATCGTACCCCTTGCTCCCCCAACTTCAATCCGACCGGCTTTGTCCCAATCCTGTTCGTTGCCGATACCGTCAATCACCGGGTGAATAAAGCTCAGCGGCTGGTGGTCGCCTTGAACCTCGTGCGCCTCTACTTGCCGCCGCACTTCCGGGGGTACGGGCTCGCCGAGAGCTTCATAAATCCCCGCTACGTGTTCGCGAAATAGCTGGTCGAACATGGCATCTTGGTTCGACGTGTGGCCTTCGCCAAACCACCAGAACCAGTCGGAACCTTCGGCCGCATAAAGCGCTTCCCAAGCTTCTGGGTTGCTTTCTTCTGTGGCCTCTGGATGGTTTGCCAGCATTTGTCTGGCGGGCCCTAATATGTCCCAAGCGCGATTTTTCGCGGGGTCGCCGATCCAAGTTGTGAGGGAACCGTCCACCCAGGAACCGGTGTGCAGTTGGGCTGCGGGAATTGTTTCGGTTGCTGGGAATTGGTCGAGAAATTCTGAGACTGTGACTAATTTGATATCTGGATTATCGCTGAGAGTTTGATAGAGGGATTCTAAGAACGGTTTGCCGTCTTGGGGATAAAATTCCCAGCAATTTTCGCCGTCTAGGGCGATGGTAACTAACCAGGGATTTTCTAAAGCTGTTTGGCCGTCGGACTGTCGGTGTTTGAGAGTTTTGCCGATCGCTTCTAAGTGTCCCACTAAATCTGATGCTGCTTTTTCCGGTTCCATCGAACCGTAAGTAAACCCGATCAAGTCGGACAATCTGTGGTCTCTAAATACTATTGCTAAATCGCCGGCAGGAGTTTCTAAACGGTAAGGGCGATATAACAATTCTGGTTCGCAGACATTCCCCGCCGCGTCGCGGTTGAAAAAGTGTTTAATTGTCCACCCCAATACTGCTTCGTCCGAGACTATCCATTTAAAGCCTTGTTTGGCAATGTAGGGCAAAATTTCCGGGCTGACTGCTTGTTCCGACGGCCACAAACCGCGCGGTTGGCAATCAAACCGGTCTTCATACATTTCCCAGGCTTTTCTCAGGTGTCGGGGAATATCTTCTTCCCACTGAAACCGGTGTTGTGGCAGCGTCATGTTGGGAATGGCTGTGCGGCCGCCGTTAGTGTCGGCAAGCAGCGGTAAAATCGGGTGCGTGTAGGGGGTTGTGGAGACCTCCAACTGTCCCTCATCTTGCATTTTACGGTGCTGGGGAATGATGCGAGCCAGGATTTCTTTTTGTTTTGAGTAGATATTTTTTCTGTCTGCCAAACTAAAATTTTGTTCTTGTTTGAGCCACCCTGCAATCTCCGGGTCATCCCAAAACAGCGGGTCAATCCAAGCTAAATTGTGCCACGCCAGCAAGTCGCTAAAATCCTGCAACTTCCAGTTTGCCAAACACCACTGAATGCCTTTTTCCTGCCGCTGATTGTAGAGTTGAGCGTAGCGGGGATGCGGCTGAATCAGGGTGTGGTAATTGGCGTCAAAGAAGTGTTCTAAAATAAACTCTTGTTCTTGGCTGTTTAAAGTTTCTGCTGGCTTTAATGTCACCGCCAAGTAAGGGTCTATTGCTCGGTCTGCGATGCAGTCTTCTATCTGCAAAATCAAGGACGGAACCAGGTTTACGGTTTGATGCAGTTTGGGATATTTTGCCAGAAGGAGAACTAAATCTAAGTAGTCTTTGACTCCGTGCAAGCGCACCCAAGGCAGTCGGTACTCGGCTGCTGCTGCGGTAGCTGATACTCGGGATTTGTACAGCGGTTGGTGTTGGTGCCAAATGAAGGCTACATAAAGAGGGTGAGGCATTGAGTTTGGTAATTGGTAATTGCTAATTGGTAATTGCTAATTGGTAATTCCGATGAAGAATGAAGAATGAAGAAAGGAAAAACAGCTATCAGCGTCTCCGTGAGTCCGGCAGCGCGAATCAAGATAATTGATAATCGGTCATTAATTAGTATGTCAACTTTCTCAGGACTGCTGACTACTAACTAATGACTGCTGATTACTGACTAATTACATTACCTGTTCGACTTCGCTCATTTCTGGGATGGCCTCGCGCAGGCGGCGTTCAATGCCCATTCTCAGGGTCATTGCGGAACTCGGGCAAGAGCCGCAAGCTCCTTGCAGCTTCAGCTTTACGACTGCGCCGTCGATTTCTACGAGTTCGACGTTGCCGCCGTCGGATATCAGGTAGGGGCGCATTTCATTGAGAACTGCTTCGACGTTCTCTTTGGTTAGTGGTAGTGTCGTCATATTTCGCCTCTGTGATAATTTATTGCAGTTGATGAAAGTTCGATTTGACTCAAGGACAGCATTCTCAACCGCCCGAGATTTAAGAAACCGGGTTTCTTGACAAAAGACTTGCGCACTCAGGTGAGCTGGCTGCAGGAAACCCGGTTTCTGTCACGCTGATGCTAGATCTGAATTCGGTCTCTGGTTCGATCGTAGCGTTACTTGCTGCCAAATCAAGTTGATTCTGATACGTTATCCAAAAAAAACCCGTTTTATTTAAGAAATCCGGTTTTTTGGTTAGCGCTACACTACTGCTGGTTCTAGCAGTTTGACGTTGGAGTAGTTGAACTCGGTTGTTGTCAATTGACCTTTTTCTTTCGATCGAACTACTTGCTTGGTCATGACATAATAGTCGCCTATCTTGTCAAAGGTATCTTCAAATTCGAGTTCTCTGATGATTTCGTCGGTTTGGGGGTTGCGGAAAACGGCGTCGTAGTGAGTGGCCAAAGAACCCTCGGGTGTCTCTAAGCTTTTGTGGGTGTCAATTACGAAAGCCATGCGGCCCATCACCCGGCTGACTTGAGAAATTGACAGACCTCGGATTTTATAGTTAGACCCCATTGAGTCGCCTTCCACTAAAATATCCACAGCGTCGGTGCTGTCCTTCTCGCCCAGGGTGAAGCTATTTTTGCCGTGAGATTTTTCAAATGTCGAGCGCTTGCGGTGGGTAACAATGTCCCGCATTTGGGTGTAAACGCTCTGCTGCACTTCCTCATCTTCAATGCCGCTGACTTCCACGCTCATGTCGGGTTTGATCCAAACATGACCCGTATATACTTCGTCGCCCTGTTTCAGTTCAATATCGGCACTGTAACCGGGAAAATTGGCATCCCAGGTGTAGCGGTGTTCGTAAGCAGCGCGAAACAAATCGCGAGCGTTGGCTTGCTCTGTCATAAATCCCTCTTTCTCTTGACACCCATCTAGTTTAGCTTAACCGCGAGAAGCCCCACATGCACTGGATAGGGGAGTTACCCGCACTCGAAGCGAGCACTTATACGGGGTGCTGCTGGGCTGGCAATTCGATCGCCAGAAAAATTTACTTTCTGTATCGGTTGCTATGATCTGAAAATAAAGTCACAGAATGCCTGGTTATTGAAATCGCGATCGGTCGATCGGCAGACACCAGTCTTAGTTATGGGTTATCTTGCAAAAACTTGTGTCCGCTTATTAAGGGTTGCACCCCCAGGCAACTATTAGATTCCGCCCTTACGAAAATGCTAGAAACTGTCTACAAACACTTACAAACATTGCAGGAACAAGCTAGGGAATTGCCACCACCGCAACAGGCAGTTTTAACAGCTACTCTGGAAAAATTATCAAATTCTTTGCAGGAAATGGTAGCTGGTTCCGTGTTTGAAAGTGCGAGAAATAACGCGGCAAAGCTGGGTGAAATCCAAAAAATAAATCGCCTCTTAGAACGCACAGTCGCGCAGCAAGCATCGCAAATCAGACAGCTACAGGAGCAGTTGGAAAAAGAAATCAGCCAGCACCGCAGGGACAATCAAGCATTAACTAAAAGCGAAGCCAAACTGCAAGCTGTGCTGCGCAATTCTCCGGATATAATTAGCATTATCGGCTCCGACGGGCGAGTTCGATACCACAGCGAAGCCCTACAGCGCGTTTTGGGTTACAACCCAGAAGAAAGAATTGGGAAGTTTCACGGCGAGTTAATCCATCCAGACGATTTGCTGGCTTGGCAGGCGTATTTTGGCAAGTTGTTAGAAGCTCCCGGGATTGCTGGAACGATCGAATATCGGAAACGCCACGCTGACGGTTGTTGGCTCTACATGGAGTCGATAGGTAACAGTTTGCTTTACGATTCTAGCGTGCAGGGAGTTCTAATTAATTCGCGGGAAATAGGGGAACGCAAGCAAGCAGAAATCGCAGTCCGGGAGTCGGAACTGCACTACAGAGTTATGTCGCAAATTACTTCGGATTTTGCCTATTCTTTTAAGGCACTGCCAGACGGCAAGTTCGCCTGCGAGTGGGCGACAGAAGCTTTTGAGCGGTGCACCGGGATCGTTCCTGAAGAATTAGAATCGTTTGGTTGGTGGAACTCCCAGCTCGTTCATCCCGACGACCGGGAAATATTAATTAAACAATTAGAATGCTGTAGTTTCAGCCACACGGGAGCCAACGAGTATCGCATTATTAATCAAAAAGGCGAGGTGCGTTGGGTGCGGGACTACTGGCAAGTGGTGTGGGACAAAACTGCTGAACGGGTTGTCCGTTTGTGGGGCGCTTGTCAGGAAATTACCGATCGCAAGCAAGTAGAATTGAAACTGCAACTCGTTAACCAAGTTTTGCAAGCGCAGATAGCATCGGCGCCGCTGGCGATTAACTGTACCAGCAATGAGGGCAATACCGTTGTTTGGAACCGCGCCGCCGAAAAATTTTTTGGCTGGACTGCGGCTGAGGTTTTAGGGAAACCTTTACCGAATATTCCTTCAGGCCAAAAGCAAGATTTTTACGCGCTGCAGAAGTCTGCATCTAATGGCAAACCGCAAAACGGTTTGGAAGTATCTTTGTTGAAAAAAGACGGTAGCTCGATCGATGTTTGGCTTTGGGCCGCACGCGTGCGAGATGCGGGCGGCCAGACTTTCGGCAGTATCAACATATTTTCTGATATTTCAGAACGCAAGCGCCTAGAGGAAGAACACCAAAAACTAGCAGCGATGAAAAAAATGGAAGAACCTTTTTGGGCGCGCTATGTCAGCCCTCCACACACCCATAAAAAACATGGCGATCGCTAATCTCATCAAGCACAAGTTAAAAGCATTAAAAGTGTGAAAAGGTTAACAAACTACACAATCAAATTCAGCAGCAGGGAGAAGCCGATCGATGCTATGTAGCCAATCGGATACTCAAAAGCTCCGACTACGAAGGTTTGTCAGATAATACGCTGCCCCCAAAAGGCTCTGGGGTCTGTGGGCAATAACCCACAGAATATTCAATTGTCTGTCTGGGATATTAAGGGCAAAATTTCTTAATAATCCCCTACCCGGCCGGGTGGGAGTGTCAACTTTATTCACGAAAGAGAACTAATAAATACACAAATATAGCAATTTTTAAGTGAGTAAGGTACAGTTTACTAATTGGTAATGGGTAATTGGTAATTGGTAAGAAAGCTGGCGAGTACCTCACGAAAGTTGAGAACCGAAGAAGCTGTTTTTTTCCTGATTCCCTCTTGCTTCTTGCTGATTCCTTCAACGTCCCGATGATTGATTACCGATGATTAATTTTTAAATAGTGGTTCTTGATAAAGCGGCACAGTAAAAGTAACAGTAGATCCCAGTCCTTCCCCCATACTGTAAAAATTTACTGTACCCCCCATTGCTTCTACCAGTTTTTGAGAAATAGCCAATCCCAAACCGGTGCCGCCGTATTGCCTGGTACGATCGCCGTCCACCTGAAAAAACGACTCAAATAATTTATCTTGCTTGTCGAGAGAAACCCCAATGCCAGTATCAGCGACTCGCATTTTTACCATTCCGGGGAACTGCTGGTTGTGAACAGTCACCTTTTTCTTAATAATTTCGGCACTGATGCGAATTCCCCCTTCCCCGGTAAATTTAATGGCATTGCCCGTGAGGTTCAAGATTACCTGAAGCAAGCGTTGGTAGTTGCCATACAAAATAATATCGTCCTCCACAGCGGGTTTTTGGATTTGAAATTGCAATCGCTTTTGCTGGACTTGAACCCGTGTGAACTCCTCAACTTGTTGCAACAGTTCGCCGAGTTTGACGGGAGCGAGGTCTAACTGCATTTTGCCAGCTTCGATTTTAGCGACATCCAAAAAATCGTTAATCACATTCAACAAATGTACTGCAGAGCGGTAAGCTTCTTCGATAAATTGGTGCGCTTCTTCGGGGTCATCTGCCATGCCGTCCACAACCAGTTTCAGGAAGCCGAGGATGCCGTTGAGGGGGGTGCGGAGTTCGTGAGAAGTATTGGCAAGCAATTGACTTTTAAGTTGGGAAAGAGCTACGGCTTCGGCGCGGGCCTGTTCTAATTCTTGGTAAAGTGTAGCGTGGGCGATCGCACTCCCGACTTGAGCGACTAACTCGCGGGCGAATTCGAGTTCGAGAGGGCTCCATTTCGAGGAACTGCCACAGCGGTGCAAACAGATCAGTGCATTGGGCTGGTCTTCATAGGAGGTAGCTGCTACGATGACGGAATGGCGGTGGAAGGGATCGGCGATGGGGGAGGGGTAATCGACTGCTACTGGTTTTAGGGTGGCTAATGTTTGAATCCACCCCGGCTGTTCGGCTGCGCGCAGTTCTAATCCCAGCATAGAAGAGTAAGGTTCTTGGCGGTATTCAGCTACTACTTTTAAAGTTTTCGATTGGAGATTTTTGATTTGATCTGGGGAAAGCGGGGGCGATCTGTCGCTGGCAATCGACTGTTGTAATTCGGCTGCTGCGGCTGCATAATTTTGATGATTTTCCGAGGCAAGGAAGGAGGAGGGTTCGAGATTTTTGCTGTCTTTTTTGTAGGAACAGATGATGCAGCGACTCGCGTTCAAGACTTGACCCAAACTGTTAGCTGTTAGCTGCCAAATTGTCTCTACGTCGAGGGTTTTGTGGAGGTTTTGAGCGATTTGCGAGATGGCTTTGCGGTCGATTTCCGAGTAGGGAGAAAGCGATCGACCGGGGATGCGGCTCGCCGAAACCAGCATTTGTTGGTGGGCGTCCGAGGGAGATGGCAAAGCTGGATAGAGCATGAATTCTGGGGAATCTGGCGGTCTGTCTGTGGGTTTGTCAGACAGCAGCCTTCCCATAACTAAGACTTTTGCAGCTTTGCCGTTTGAGTCGATCGCCGGAGTGAGTGTCAAATCGAAGAGAAAATATTGCCCGGCGTGGCAAAATGGATAGCTGAACCGTTGCGGTACGAGGGTTTCGAGCGCCCGCTGCAGGATATCGAGATAAGGCGCAGGGGCGATGGGTTGCAGGGTTTCGCTGAGAGGGCGATCGACAATTTGTTCTGCTGTAAGGTTGTACTGCTCGGCTTTTTGCCAGTAAAAAGATAGATATCGACCAGAGGCGTCTTGGGTAAATACTAACTCTGCCCCTAACTCTTGAAAAAAAACTGTAGAGGCGAGGCTCGAACGCCGGAAATCTGTGTTAGAGTCCATCAGAGTAGAGGATGAAAGTAGTTCTGATTTTGGAGTTTTGAGTTTTTAATTAAAAACTCAAGACTCCCAATTGTTTTGGGCTTCGACCGTTAAGTTGTGAGTTATTAATCAACTAAAAACTTGTGGAATTTTTAATTAAAATTTAACTGCTCACCACTCACAATTGGCAAGTATTTTCTGCTTCTACCGATTTTTGAGTTATTAATGAACTAAAAAAATATTAATTATTTAATTCTGAACTCAACTCAAAACTCAAAACTATTTGTTGTCAGCCGTTTTGGGTAATTTAAAAATAACAATTAAGATTTAGGACTTAGGAATCTGCACAGATTAACGATCGAGTTTGAAAATTACGCCAAAATCAGAGGCTGCCAACAACTCAAGTCTGGGACCCGCGAGCGCATTTTTTCCGTCACCTTGAAGTGTTCCGAGGTTGTGAGGCGAGCCCGCGCGATCTCGCCCACAACCTGTAGCTTTCGCCGCTTCACCTGCACTCGATCGCGCGGGCGATCGAAATTTCACAGCCAGAAACTTTACAGCCAGAAGATTTGCGCGCGCCGTCTCCTACGCGCGAACCTCAGTCGTTCCACTCGCCGCGGGGCGGGACTGGGGGGTTGCGGCGCAAACTTAGAGCCAGCTCGTCTTCGCGGCGCTCGCCTCTGAGCCACTGCTTGATTGCTGTTTCAATGACTTTGCTGGGGTCATTTGTCAAGTGCTTAATTTGGTCTAGCAGTTCCGAATCTATATGGATAGATAGTTCCACTTTTTCTGACGAACTGTGGGAGGGTATAGGTGATTCGCTCATAGTTAAAAAATCCTAGTTTTAATTCTTAAGTTTCAATTCTTTTCATGACAACCGACTGGACTAGATATTTGAAGTCCCTGATTTGCACGCAACCTTTCCTCAACCGCTTAACCGCTTTCTGTACAATGAGAGAGAGAAAAGTTTTTTCCTTTTGGGTGTCCTGGCTCGGTCGGACACTTGAAAGGCTAATAACTGATACTCTTGAGGTTTGCCTCAGTTGTGGTTTCATCTCAATCCCCAGTAAGAGGTTGAAGTAAGCACTCTACTCTTGCTTGTGTAATCATACAACAAAAAGTATCCTTTGCCGATTAGCTCTTTGACAAAAAACATGACTAACGTCCCTGTATCTCGCATTCGCAATTTTTCGATTATTGCTCACATCGACCACGGAAAATCCACCTTGGCCGATCGCCTGTTGCAGGCGACTGGGACTGTGCAAGCACGGGAGATGAAGGAGCAGTTTTTAGACAATATGGAGCTCGAACGCGAACGCGGCATTACGATCAAGCTGCAAGCGGCTCGGATGAATTACACTGCCAAGGACGGTCAGGAGTACGTGCTCAACCTGATCGACACTCCCGGACACGTGGACTTTTCTTACGAGGTGTCGCGATCGCTCGCTGCTTGCGAAGGGGCGCTGCTGGTGGTAGACGCATCTCAAGGCGTGGAAGCACAAACCTTGGCAAATGTCTACCTTGCCTTGGGACACAATTTGGAAATTATTCCTGTTTTAAATAAAATTGACCTGCCGGGGGCAGAACCGGAACGGGTAAAAGGGGAAATTGAAGAAATTATCGGTCTGGACTGTAGCGGGGCGATTGAGGCTTCGGCTAAGGAAGGAATTGGTATTGATGAGATTTTGGAGTCGATCGTCGAATTGGTGCCGCCGCCGCAGGATACTGTGGACAAACCGCTGCGGGCGCTAATTTTTGATAGTTATTACGACCCTTATCGCGGGGTAATTGTGTATTTCCGGGTGATGGACGGAAGTGTCAAAAAGGGCGATCGAGTTTTGTTGATGGTTTCGGGTAAGGAATATGTCATCGATGAATTGGGCATCCTTTCACCGACTCAAGTTCCTGTAGACGAACTGCACGCGGGGGAAGTTGGTTATCTGGGCGCGGCAATTAAAGCAGTAGCTGATGCTCGCGTCGGCGATACGATTACTTTGGTCAAAAAGCCTGCACCGGAGCCTTGGCCGGGTTATACAGAAGCAAAACCGATGGTTTTTTGCGGCTTGTTCCCGATCGATGCCGATCAATTTCCCGATTTGCGGGAAGCTTTAGAAAAACTCGAACTCAACGATGCGGCGCTTTCTTACGAACCGGAAACTTCGAGTGCGATGGGATTTGGTTTCCGCTGCGGTTTCTTGGGTTTGCTGCACATGGAAATTGTGCAAGAAAGACTGGAGAGAGAATACAATTTGGATTTGATTGTTACGGCTCCTTCTGTGGTTTATCAAATCACAACAATTAAAGGGGAAGTGTTAACAATTGACAATCCCAGCCACTTGCCAGATCCTCAGTATCGCGAGAAAATTGAGGAACCTTATGTGCGGGTAGAAATGCTGTCGCCGGAAACTTATGTGGGCGCGCTGATGGAACTGTCTCAAAGTCGGCGGGGCATTTTTATGGATATGAAGTATCTGAGTCAAGGCCGAACTACGCTGGTTTACGAGTTGCCTTTGGCGGAGGTGGTGACTGACTTTTTTGACCAGATGAAATCGCGATCGCGCGGTTATGCGAGCATGGAGTATCACATAATTGGTTATCGCGAAAATCCGTTGGTGAAAATGGATATTTTAATTAATGGCGATCCGGTTGATGCTTTGGCGATGATCGTACACCGCGATAAGGCTTATAATGTGGGCCGCGGGTTGACTGAAAAACTCAAGGAGTTGATTCCCCGCCACCAGTTTAAGGTGCCGATTCAAGCGACAATTGGCGCTAAGGTGATTGCTTCGGAACACATTCCGGCTTTGCGGAAGGATGTGTTGGCGAAGTGTTACGGCGGTGATATTTCGCGGAAGAAAAAGTTGCTGCAAAAGCAGGCGAAGGGTAAGAAGCGGATGAAGTCTGTGGGTACTGTGGATGTGCCGCAGGAGGCTTTTATGGCTGTGCTGAAGCTCGATCGGGATTCGTAATCTCTGTGGCCTTTTGTCAGGAACAGGCAAGATGCCTGTTCCACAAAGAGTCTGTTTTTTGTAGTTGTTTGCAGTCATCTAGAACAGGCAAGATGCCTGTTCCACAAAGAGTGTGTTTTCTTGTAGTTTTTTGCAGTCATCTAGAACAGGCAAGATGCCTGTTCCACAAAGAGTCAGTTTTCTTGTGGGATGGGCCGAAGAGCCCGTCCCTGTGGAAGGCCAGAAACCGGGTTTTTTTACGAAATACTTCGTTACACACCGTAAATTCGGTAAAAAACCCGGTTTCTTTGTCGGAGTGCGTCAGTTTGATTGTGGGATGGGCGTCAGGAACAGGCAAGATGCCTGTTCCACAAAGAGTCAGTTTTTTGTAGTTGTTTGCAGTCATCTAGAACAGGCAAGATGCCTGTTCCACAAAGAGTCAGTTTGATTGTGGGATGGGCCGAAGAGCCCGTCCCTGTGGAAGGCGAGAAACCGGGTTTTTTTACGAAATACTTCGTTACACACGGTAAATTTGGTAAAAAACCAGGTTTCTTTGTCGGAGTGCGTCCAAGACTGTTTAAATCCAGATAAATATAAAGAGTTAGGGAAGTTAGATTAAGGGCGATTCCCTACGGGATAACTACGCTTCACGCACTTTTGGACAGGTCGGGCGATCGCACTGTGGCATAATAAAGTTTAGTTTTCAGAGCCAGAATTTCTCAAATAGAATTAGGAACAATATGACAGCGCAGCCAGACTACTCAATAATGCGCCGATAAAGTTCTAAGACTTCTGTTAAAGTTAGATACCGCATTAAGCGAGCTTTTGGTAAAGTTCAGCATTCTTTTTGAGGACGTATTCCATAGCATTTTGGAACGATGTTTCTGGTGGTGCGAGCAAGTTTTCAGCACCCGCAAGGAGTAATGCTTCTAGGGAAATGCCGAGGATCTTGGCGGTTTCTTGGAGCTTCTGCAGGCGATCGTCTGGAATTGTGATGGTAATGGTTTGCATTCTGTTTGTGGCTGTGACGATACTCTGAGTTTAGCACGTCAACTGTCTGAGCAGGAGTTAGGATTTTTAAAAGAGCGATCGCACTTTTGGACATGAAGGGCGATCGCTCTCATTCTAAACTTGTCTGAAGACGAGATTAGAAAATAATGATATTAGCCGCCGTCAGAGGTTGAGTGTGAAGCACTTGGATCGTATTCCCAGGACTGAGAGTGATCCGAGAAAACAGCGCTCCAGTAAAAGTATTGGGGCCATTGAAGAAGTTTCCACTAGCAGCAAAAGCAGCCGCTCCGTCACTAAAACCAAGACTAGCAGCTAGCTGTATCTTGTCATCAGCCACAACAAAATCACTGATATTATCCTGACCATTAGCATCGCCAAATACAAAAGTATCCTGACCATCACCACCAGTAAGGTTGTCATCGCCAGTACCTCCAATCAAGGTATCATTACCATCACCACCGATGAGGATATCATTACCATCACCACCGACGAGGATATCATTGCCACCGCCACCATTGCTCGTATCATTGCCAGCACCTCCAATCAGGCTATCATTGCCAGCTACACCGTTGATGATGTCGTTACCACCTAAACCGTTGAGAGTATCAGGTAAACTGGTGCCAAGGACTTTATCATCTCCCTCAGTTGCAGCGGTTGGCGTTGAATCTTGAACAGTAAATCCGTCAAATGTGTAGCCAATATCCGCCAACAGTGACAAGTCAACTTTAGTGGGGATTGATAACCCTGCACCGCCACCGTCACCCAAAAGAGAGGGCAATCCACCACTGCTCACAATACTTCTTAAATGAGATAAGTCAGGAGCGGGTTGAAGAGGCATAGGATTTCCCCCATTAGCAGCCCTGGCGTTGGGGCCGTCAAAAGAGCTTCCATTTATTCGCGCACTGAAAGCTGGTGCTCCATTAGTAAACCCGAGTGCGTGTTGTAACTCGTGCGCGGCACTAATGAAAAGGCTGTTAACACCACCGAAAGCATTAGGAGTGCCAGGTTCGCTCGGAGTGTCAGTAAAGTCAAATGGCGTTGAATCGACCAAATAGGAGATATTAGTATCAAAAGCAATACTCGCTACAAAAGGTTCGTAATTTACGCCGTCGATTCGATCGCGGAAAGCTTTTGGATCGGAATACCCGTAAGTTATCCCCGCAGCATTGATAGGACCAGCGCCTACAAAGATCAGGAGATCGTCAATTTCCCGATCTAAAACCACAGTCTCTATCTCTTGTGTAGAAGGATTCTGCACTGAAAGTTTAGTGCCAAGGGGAATGTTTTCAAATTCATCTTGAATGACAGATTCCCAGTAGGTAGCTGCGGATTCCAAAACAGCTTGACGGTTGGGGTTATTCTTGAAAAACCCAGTCGTATCAAACCGATAGTCGAATTCAATGTTAAAAGTGCTCACAAAAGAAGGGGCACTGGCGCGACCTTCAACTTTACCTACAGTTTCGTAGTGTTCCAAAGCATTTTTTACGCTCCCAGTAGAAATAGCCTTGGTTGCATCGTAATTCATCATTAGATAGAATTTTTCATCAAAGGCTGTCGGTTTTACACGTGCAGGCGTCGGAGTCGTCACAGGCGTCGGCGTCGTCACAGGCGTCGGCGTCGTCACAGGTGTCGGCGTCGTCACAGGTGTCGGAGTCGTCACAGGCGTCGGAGTCGTCACAGGCGTCGGAGTCGTCACAGGTGTCGGAGTCGTCACAGGCGTCGGAGTCGTCACAGGCGTCGGAGTCGTCACAGGCGTCGGAGTCGTCACAGGCGTCGGCGCAGGCGTCGGACTCGTCACAGGCGTCGGACTCGTCACAGGCTCCGGTGTCGGAGTCGTTGCACTTGGGGTGATTGAAGGCTTCGGCTCCGGTGTCGGAGTCGTCACAGGCGTCGGAGTCGGCGTCGGAGTCGTCACAGGCGCAGGCGTCGGTGTCGGTGCAGGTGTCGGTGCAGGTGTCGGTGCAGGCGTCGGAGTCGTCACAGGCGTCGGAGTCGGCAAAGGCGCAGGCGTCAGACTTACAATCCCGCTAGAATCAGCAATAGTCAATCTGCCGTCACCCTCCAAAACTGCCAAATATTGCCTTGTTAACTCATCCTGAATAATCGTGTAGCCAGCATTAACCCCTGTGCCCACATAAATCTTGAGGTCATCAAAGGCAAGATCGTTGCTTAACTTAATTACATCCTCACCCTCTGTATAATCAACAATCAAATCGGCATCCGAAAGCTCAGTACCCCCAGTATTTTTACCAATAAAAAAAGTGTCGTTACCATTCCCCCCAGTTAATGTATCTGCTCCCTTATCTCCATAGAGAATGTCATTCCCGAAGTTGCCAAACAAGCTGTCATTACCTTTACCACCGTAAACTGTATCGTTATCTATTCCGCCATTAACTGTATCCTCGCCTTCGTTGCCGTATATCAAATTATCTCCAGCATTAGCAAATAGCCGATCGTCACCTCTGCCGCCGTAAACAGTATCGTTACCTTTGCCACCGTAGACGGTATCATTACCTTCATTACCATATAGCTTGTCATCTCCTTGCTGGCCGTAGATTAAGTCGTCTCCATCACGGCCAAACACTAAGTCAGAGCCTTGTTGTCCAAATATTAAATCTGCATCGGGGGTGCCATTGAGAGTATCGTCAGCCAACGTTCCATTAATGTTCATCTTGCAATCTCAGTGTGAATACTAGATTTATTCCTATTCGAGCTACAAGTCTTTCTCCCTCTATGAAAAAATGACTTGCTAGCCTGTATTTTTAGATCCTGCGATCGTCCTAAATTTATGCGAAGTCAGGGATTGACTATCTAAGCCAAACTCTTGCATAGCAAAGCTTTCGCCGATCGCACTCACAAATAGCTCAGTCCGCACAAGGCGCATTGCTGCCTCCCATTTATTTATCTGGGCGAAATCCAGAAAATTATGCAAAATCCCAGAAAATAAATTAAAAAAATTACTGGCAGTGGCCGAAACCAGAGTCAAAGCGAGAAATTTACCAAACTTCAGCCTTACTCCCCTGTCGGGTCGCTAACTGTAGTCAGTGACGGCTAAAAAGCTCTCCCGCAAAGGTTTTAACTGGTAAATAGCATTACTTGCGCTTTAGCATTCACTTATCATAAGCTAGCTGAGTCTGTCAATAAACTGACACTCATCAGGAGTTATGTTAGAATTCCATCAGGAAATTTAGAGACACCCATCTATGGCATCCACAAACGATCGCTTCGTCGAAGCCGAAAGCCGCTGGGACTTAAAAACTCTGTACTCGGACTTGGCCGCCGTTAAGGGAAAGCCTCTCACCCCCGTAGAAAAGCTGCATCTGCGGGGGTTGCTTTGTGGCTACAGTCCCGCTGAAATCGCCGAAAAGCTGCGAAAGAATCCCAAGGGTGTTGAAACTGACCTCTGTGCCTCTATTTATAAATACGTTAAAGCCTTTGTGGGTAAAGGCATTGAAAAGATAGAAAACTGGAGAAATATTGCTGAATGGCTTGAGGATGCTGGATATAAAACTAAGCCACCAGCTAAATTCCCTATTCAAAACGGTTTATCTGAAAATAGTAAAGTTAACGTAAGCAATATAACGTTTGAGAACAATCAAATAACAATTGATGTTTTCCTACAAATAACTGTACCGCTACCTTCAGAACTCTCAATACAAAATCTAGACATCAACGATAACAACGGTAACTAAAATTTTGCCACAATTCAACAGATTGGTAGCGTGAAGCGACTAAAATCAGGAAGCGCGATCGCACCTTTACCCGATCTCGCGGGGCGATCGCACACTGCATTTCTCACAAAAGGGCGATCGCACTTCTATTGTGCTACTATTCAATGAGAGCGTCAGTCACTAAAAAACATGGCAACAATTACCCTTCAAATTCCCGACGAACTGGCTCAACGTCTAGAACCTCTGCAAAATCGCTTGCCAGAATTGCTTTGGCAACTTCTAGAACTAACTAAAAAGCCCACAACTATCGAGCAGGAAATCACCACTCATAGTGGGGATATTCCTACAGTTTATCAAGAAGTCCTTGACTTTTTGATCGAGAGTCCAATTCCACAAGACATTGTTAATTTCAAGGTTTCACAGCAGGCTCAGACACGCCTCCAAACTTTGCTTGACAAAAACCGCGAATCGACCCTAAATCCAATGGAAATAGCAGAATTAGATGTTTGCGAACAGCTAGAACATCTGATGATTTTACTAAAAGCAAGAGCCTATTCAGCGATTTGATAAATGACTTCTAGTTTAATTCCTGCCGAACTCCGCAGATTAGTTGTTGAAAGAGCTTCAGGACACTGTGAATATTGCCTGATTCATCAAGATGTTTCAATCTACAGCCATGAAGTAGACCATATCATTGCCTTAAAACATGGGGGTCAAACTCGTGCTGACAATCTCGCTCTTTCTTTTTTATCTGGTAACCGCTATAAAGGTTCCGATCTAGCTACTATAGACCCAATTAATGACGAAATTGTCCCTTTGTTTAATCCACGCCGTCAGGTATGGGACGAACATTTTCTTCTTAATGATGCCAGAATAGAAGGCATCACTCAGATTGGTCAAGCTACTTCAAGATTACTCAAACTCAATGCTCCAAATCGCATACTTGAGCGTCAAGTTTTGATTAATCAACGACGGTATCCATAAACATTGAATTTGAGTTATAAAAGTATGAGTAAAAGTTGAACTACAATTATGCCAAATATTTACATTATTGGCGGTTATAACGGTTCAGGTAAAACTACAGTTTCTCTGAGATTATTACCCGATTTTTGAGAATGTTTTGAATATGTCAATGCAGATGAGATCGCGGCCGGAATGTCCCCATTCAATCCAGAGTCAGTTGCATATCCTCGCAGGACGCTTAATGATACAAAGACTGCAAATTTTATCGTACTCTGGCACCGATTCTGCCTCCCTTGACAACTTTAGCCGATCGTAACTTTGCTCGATTCTTGAGAAACTGTAACACTCAAGGCTACAAAATCCACCTGATGCAAGTTCTGGCTGCAATCTCCATAACTCGCAATTGAACTGGTGCAACGCAGGGTTGAAAGTCGCGGACATTCTCTTGGCGAAATCGACATAACTTCTATCATATTGGTTTTGAGATAAATCGACCCTTGTTTTTTCCAACAAGCCCGTGAAGCGCAGCTATCCCGTAGGGCATCGCCCAACCTCAAACCGAAGTCATCAAATAACCACAAACCACAAACCAATAACTGAACACTTGTCAACAGTATTTTTTCGGAAATATTGAAGCTTAAATAAAAATTGCTAGCTGATATGTACGAATTATAACACTTTGTTCAATGTATGGGGAAATGCTAAGTTAATTAAAGATTTTATGAAGTTGAGGTATAAGTCTTTACGTCGATCGCAATTTTGTTATTCTATAGAGTAAGTTTCATTCTAGCGACTGAATTTTTCTACCCCAGTCCTACCCCTAAACAGAACGGCAGTTTCCACAATGAGAATTTTAGTCACAGGCGGTGCAGGTTTCCTCGGTTCCCACCTAATCGATCGCTTAATGGCCCAAGGACATGAGGTAGTCTGCCTCGATAATTTCTACACCGGGACTAAACGCAATATCCTTCACTGGCTGGATCACCCATACTTTGAGCTGATCCGCCACGACATCACGGAACCGATTCGGTTAGAGGTAGATCAGATTTACCATCTGGCTTGTCCCGCTTCCCCCATACACTATCAGTACAATCCTGTCAAGACACTTAAAACAAACGTCATCGGCACGATGAATATGCTGGGGCTGGCTAAACGGGTGAAAGCAAGATTCTTTCTGGCTTCCACTTCCGAAGTGTACGGAGATCCTGACGTACATCCACAAACAGAAGATTATCGTGGCAACGTTAATTGTATCGGGATAAGATCCTGTTACGACGAAGGGAAGCGAGTAGCTGAAACCTTATCTTTTGATTACCACCGTCAAAGTGGGGTAGACATTCGAGTTGTGCGAATCTTCAATACCTACGGTCCCCGGATGTTGGAAAATGACGGCAGAGTAGTGAGCAATTTTATTGCTCAAGCTTTGCGAAACGAACCGCTGACTGTATACGGCGACGGTTCCCAAACACGGAGTTTTTGCTACGTTTCTGATTTGGTAGAAGGATTTATTCGTTTGATGAATAGCGACCAAATCGGGCCGATGAATTTGGGTAATCCAGGCGAATACACTATCTTGGAATTGGCACAGAAAATTCAAAACATGATTGATCCAGGGGCAGAAATTATCTATAAACCGCTGCCGCAAGACGATCCGAAACAGCGACAACCGGATATTACTCGTGCTAAAACTTGGTTGGGGTGGGAGCCAACTGTGCCCCTAGATAAAGGTTTAGAGTTGACTGTAAAGGATTTTCGCGATCGCATTGAGGGTAACCAAAAGTAGAGACTGAGAGAGGGGGTGAGTGGGAGAGTGGGGGAGGGGAAAAATCTTCCTTATTCCCAATTCCCAATTCCCAATTCCCCATTCCGAATTCCCAATTCCCAATTCCCAATTCCCATCTGATTTATTTACTAACTTTGAGGACATTTGTATGCATGTTTGCGTCATCGGTACAGGATACGTTGGTTTAGTCACAGGCACTTGCTTAGCCCACATCGGCCACCACGTCATTTGCGTAGACAACAACGAAGAAAAAGTTAAATTAATGAAGTCGGGACACTCGCCTATTTTTGAGCCCGGACTGTCTGAATTAATGTCTTCTGCATCTGAATCTGGCAATCTAGAATTTACTTCGGATTTAGCAGCAGGAGTGGCTCACGGGGACATTTTATTCATTGCCGTGGGGACCCCTCCTTTGCCTACTGGGGAAAGCGATACTCGCTACGTGGAAGCGGTGGCTCGGGGAATTGGAGCTCACCTCGACGGCGATTACAAAGTAATCGTAAACAAATCGACAGTGCCCATCGGTTCGGGGGATTGGGTGCGAAGAATTGTACTAGACGGTTTAGCAGAACGTCAAAAACCTCAAACCGGTGACGGGGTTAGTGGTGAGGAAGTAGCAGCAAAAAGAGGTGTAACATTTGATGTGGTTAGCAACCCGGAGTTTTTGCGGGAGGGCTGTGCTGTTCACGATACTTTTAATCCCGATCGCATTGTTCTCGGCAGCACTTCTCAGCGGGCTATGGATATGATGCTACAGTTATACAGGCCGATTGTCGATCGCAAGTTTGCAGAAGATCCGTCTTTGCCTGCGGTGCCGGTGGTGATGACTGATATCAGTTCAGCCGAGATGATTAAGTACGCAGCCAATGCTTTTTTGGCTACGAAGATTAGCTTTATTAATGAAGTGGCTAATATTTGCGATCGCGTCGGTGCAGATGTTAGTCAAGTTGCCCGAGGTATCGGTTTAGATTCGCGGATTGGCAGCAAGTTTCTGCAAGCTGGCATTGGTTGGGGCGGTTCTTGTTTCCCCAAAGATGTCTCGGCTTTAGTTCACACTGCTGACGATTACGGCTACGAGGCACATTTGCTGAAAGCAGCGGTGGAAGTTAACCAACGCCAGCGGTTGATTGCTATTGAAAAATTGCAGCAAGTTTTGAAGATTCTCAAAGGTAAAACAGTCGGACTTTTGGGTTTGACTTTCAAGCCGGATACTGACGATTTGCGGGATGCCCCGGCGCTGAATTTAATCGATAGTTTGAATCGCTTGGGAGCAAAAGTTAAAGCTTACGATCCGATTGTTTCTCAAACAGGGATGCGTCACGGTTTGTCGGGAGTTTTGGTAGAAACTGACCCGGAAAGACTGGCTGATGGTTGCGATGCTTTGGTGTTGGTGACTGACTGGGAACAGTTTAGCACTTTAGATTACGAGAAAATGGCGAAGTTGATGAACCATCCGGTGATGATTGACGGCCGCAATTTCTTAGACAAAAAGGTTTTAGAAGCGGCTGGTTTCCAATATGTGGGGGTTGGAAGGTAAAGAAGAGTTTTGAGAAGATTCTCTATCCCGTAGGGTGCGCAATGCGCACCTTACCGGAAATTTGGGTAAAAACCCCTTCTTAATAGGACGGCTTTAATTGATTGCCGACTTGTGTTTTAATGGTTTAGTTGCGTCAATATCTATTTTTGAAATTTCATTGCATTCTATTTAAAATAGAATACAATGATACTATACCACAGGTAGAATAACCGCCGATACAAATGAGACACCAAGCTCAAACGACAGGTCGGAAAACAATAATGGTTAGTGGGTGGCGAACACCACGAAAAACACAGCTAGGCTAACTAACGTAAGCCAAAACCAGAAAAGTAAATTCAAGGAAGTTAAAAACGTACCGTAGGGCATAGGGAAACGTGAGAAGTAATTCTCGAACGCTTGGGGAGATAAAGCCCTCTGGGACTAACTAAATTAGGCTCAATATTTGGTTCATTAGAACGGATATTTGGTCTAAGAACTGCCGCAAGGATAGATAGTTTTAAGGTATGTCGCCAGAACCAAGAATCCCCACGCCTGATAGCTGGGGAGTGTCAAAAACGAGAATCTCTATAGCGTAGGGTGCGCCGCGCGTGCACCTTACATTTGCTGGCGACCAACAATCGCGGGTCGATCCGCCCCCCGTGCTTTAAAAATTTTCCATCAATGTTTTTTCTTGAGCGTAAACATCTCGTAGTTGTTGCAGTGCTGAGGCAGAAATTACCGATTTCACTGTAGCTACTAATTTACCCCACTCAAGCAAGCGGTCAACTGAAACAGCCGCTTTGAAGTTGTACGTATAGAATTTAGTCCAAAATTCTGGTGCTTGTGTGCGTTTCCAGCGTTTGTACCATCCCACAAAATCTTGAGAACAGGGCCGTTTTACTTCTAAGATGGGGGGGAAATCGGCGTAGCTGACAAATCGACTGAAGCCTTTTGCGTGTACGTACACCATGTTGTGACAGCATTCGATCCGGTAAATTTGGTGGGGTGAGATGTTGAACAGGAGTGCTACTGTTTCTTCGGTGACAAATCTCGATCGCGGATTGACGATCGACGATTTGTGAATAATTTTTGATTCGCCGATCTCTGACGATCTTAACTGATTCTCTGATATCATAGTAGTTGCATCTGGTGGTGGTAAGTAAATCTATCTGCTAGGTGCGATCGACAGAAATTATCTGTCGGGATTAATTTTAACTGGCGATCGTCTTTAGTTTGCAGACCGGGGGCGATCGCTTTTTGATATATTATACTAAATCCAAAATTTTGTAAATAGTGAATATGAGCAAAGGCTTAGTAAGGTTGCGGGTTCGAGAGTTGGCGGCCGAGAAAGGATGGACGCTCAAGGAAGTTGCGGAGCGATCGGGCGTGGGCTACAGTACAATTAGCAATTATGCCCGTTCTCAGGGGATGGCAATGGTTGACTTTGCAGCAGTCCACAAGTTGGCTCGCACCTTTGATGTGATGATTGAGGATTTCGTGGTAATCCTAGAAAAATAGTTGAACGTTTTGTCTAAATTCAATGTTGTAGCGATCGAATTTTGATGTGAAGATCGAAGTTTTGATGTGATGATTTCAGCAATTGTCGATCGCCCGCAACCAAACTCGATCGCCTATCATTAAAGTAACTCGCTTGCAGCCTGAAATTTGGAGAACCGTCAAATGCTAGATGCTGTGCTATTGGGAGGTCTTCTCAAGGTCGCTTTCGACGGGATAGTGGGCGCTCAAGCCAATGATGCACTCAAGCACCTCTGTTTGAAGGGAGTAAAAAAGCGATCGCGAAACGGTAAAATTGTCAATTACGATTTAGAAAAAGCGCTGAAACGTTCTTTCCTGAAAGCTCAGCAACAAATCGCCTCAGAATGTTATGAAGAATTGGTTGAGCCGTCTCGCAGGGCTTCTAAAGCACTCCTGATTTACTTGCCTCAAGACCGTCCTTATTTAGAATGGCTAGATAAGAAGATTAAGGAGTTACAATCAGAATTAAAGCAGGTTAACAAAGAAACAGCTCCTTCAGGTATTCCAATAGAAGGTTTAGATGAGATTGAATTGCTGCTAACTTCCAGAAACGAGTCAAGCCAAAATCGCTTTCAAGAAGTTGAAAATAAACTGCTGGAAGTTGCCCGAAAAGATTGTGATGTCACACTTTATAAAACTAAATTAACAGAAAAATTTTTTAGCTTAGTATCTGCCTGCTTTGCCGAGGAAATCAAGGACAATGAAAAGGTGTTCCAGATTTTTACAGCGCCTCCTTTAACGCGGAATGATACCCAAACCGCAGAAACTCACGCTTTGATAGAACAGCTAAAGGCTTTGCTTGAGGAGATAGTTGAAAACAGCCGCATTGCTTACCGGCCGATTGACTGGCAAGCTATTTGCCAGCAGATATTAGAGGAGAAACAACAGCAGCGGCTTAGTAGCAATCAGCTAACTTTTGGCAACCATCAAATTGATGATGTTTATGTGCCGCTGGGATTGGTGGAACTGCAGAAAGTGACTCAGCGACGCGAGGATGTTGCGGCTGAGGAAGGTTTGAATTTTTACCGAAAAAAACAAATTACTCAAGGTTTTGAACACAGCGAGTTTCTCGAGCAAGTTATCCAGCAAGGAAGTAGCCCGAAAAGCAACGGCAAGCGGTTAGCAATTATTGGGGAACCCGGGGCTGGAAAAACAACGCTGTTGCGGCAGATTGCGAATTGGGTAGCGGCTGAAATTTCCGAGGCGATTGTCATTTGGGTATCCTTGGCGGATTTGCAGGGGAAGGAATTAGAGCCGTATTTATTTGATAATTGGCTGCTGGCGGCTATTACGAGAATGGGGAAGGCTGAGGCGACTGCGGAAATTAAGGATGATTTTTTAGCACAGTTTAATGCTGAGCGCGTTTGGTTGGTGTTGGATGGGGCGGATGAGATGGCTGTCGGAGATGAAAATCCTTTGGCGGAAATTCAGCGGCAAATTAGAACGGGCGGCTGCATTCAAAAGGCGCGAATTGTGCTAAGTTGTCGGCAGAATGTTTTGGATGCGATCGGCTCTGCGTTGGATACTTTTGATACTTATCGCACTCGGGAATTTTCCTATCCCGAACAGGTGGAGATATTTATTGATAAATGGTTTCTAACTCCCCCTAACCCCCCCTTAGTAAGGGGGGGGACAAGAGAAGACGGGGAAACTCTTGCTCCCCCCTTAGCAAGGGGGGCTGGGGGGGTGCTTGCTCAACAGCCAGGCGAAATTGATAAATGGTTTCTCACCCCCCCTAACCCGGGGGGGACAAGAGAAGACGGGGAAACTCTTGCTCCCCCCTTAGCAAGGGAGGCTGGGGGGGTTCTTGCTCAACAGCTACGGGAAGCATTAGCAGCATCGGGAAAAGAGCGAATTCGAGATTTAGTGAAAAATCCCCTGAGATGTTCGTTATTGTGCGGCACTTGGCAGTCGTTGGATGGGGATTTACCGGATACTAAGGCTAAGCTTTATCAGCGGTTTGTGACTACTTTGTATCAGTGGAAAAAACCGCGCCTGAATTGGATTCAGCAGCAGGAATTGAATGCGGCTTTGGGGAAATTGGCACTTTCAGGGATGTTAAATGAAACGTCGCGGTTTCAGTTGCGAGAAAGTGCGGGATATCGGGTGATGGGGGAATCGCAGTTTGAGTTAGCTTGTCGTTTGGGGTGGCTGAATTTAGTCGCGAGAGATGCGGAGACGGCGGAGGGGATTTATGCTTTTTACCATCCGACGTTTCAGGAATATTTTGCGGCGTTGGCGGTTGAGGATTGGCACTTTTTCTTGAATCACTTTCCTAAGAATCCGCAACATCCTGATGCTAGGTATCGCATTTTTGAGAAGCAGTGGAAAGAGGTGATTTTGCTGTGGTTGGGGCGTGAGGATGTAGGGAAGGAGGAGAAGGAAGGGTTGATCGAGGCGTTGGTTAAGTTTAAGGTTGGGTGGGATAAATTTTATGGATATCGGGCATATTTTCTAGCGGCTGCGGGGATTGCTGAGTTTAAGGAGTGTCGCCTGGGCGATGAAATTGTGCGACAAATTGTTACGTGGCAATTTGGTTATTTTAATAAGCAAAAACAGGATTGGCGGACATTTCTCTATCCAATTGCCGAGATAGCAAGGGAAGTTATCAAAGAAACCGATCGAAAAAGGGCTATCTCCGCTTTAGTCGAGTTAATCCGCAATTCAGGTGATGAATATACCCGGAGGGAAGCGACAAGAAGTTTGGGGGAAATCGGCAAAAATTGCCCAGACACGATCGCCGCTTTAGTCGAATTAATCAATACTTCTCAGGATGAAGTTACTCGGTGGCAAGCGGCAGATATCTTGGGTAAAATTGATAAAGATAGCCCAGTAGCGATCTCCGCTTTAGCAGAGTTAATTCACACTTCAGTTGAGAAAAACACCTGGAAGCGAGCGGCATATAGCTTGGGGACAATAGGCAAAGATAGCCCAGAAGCGATCGCCGCTTTAGTCGAACTAATCCGCAATTCAGTTGAGAACGGTTTCTACCCGGTTTTCGGGTGGAATCACGTACCTACCTGTATAATAGTGGCATATAGCTTAGTGAAAATAGGCAAAAATAATCCAGTTGCGATCGCCGCTTTAGTCGAGTTAATCCGCACTTCAGATAATAAAGTTACTCAAGGGTTCGCGGCAGAAATTTTAGGTAAGATAGACAAAGATAACCCGGTAGCGATCGAAACTTTATTGGATTCAATCCGCAACTACCGTCCTAAAGATAATCGTTATCAAGCGGCCGAAAGATTAGCAATAATCGGCAAAAATAACCCTGTTGCGATCGCTGCTTTAGTCGATTTAATCCGCACTTCCCGCAATCAAGTTACCCGATGGCGAGCGGCAGAATGTTTGGGGAAAATAGACAAAGGTAACACAGTAGCGATTTCAGCTTTAGGCGATTTAATCCGCAATTCAAAAAATAAAAGAACCCTGTGGTCAGCAGCAGAAAGTTTAAATAAAATAGGCAAAGATAGCCCAGAAGCAATTTCCCTTTTAGTCGATTTCATCCGCAATTCAGGTGATGAATTTACTCGGGGTTTAGCGGGGGGAAGCTTGGGGAAAATCGGTAAAGATAGCCCAGAAGCAATCTCCGCTTTAGTCGATTTAATCGCTAATTCTCAGAATGAAGATACTCGCCGTTTAGCGGCAGAAAGCTTGGGAAAAGTCGGCAAAGATAGCCCGGAAGCAATCTCCGCTTTAGTCGATTTAATCGGTAATTCTCAGAATGAAGATACTCGCTGGAAAGCGGCAAATAGCTTAGGTAAAACAGGCAAATATCCTGCTGTTGCGATTTCAGCATTAGTCGATTTAATGGGTAATTCTCAGGATTTTCGGAAGCGGTTCAGAGCGGCAGATAGCTTGCGGGAAATCAGCAAAAATCAGCCAACTGCAATATTCGGTTTAGTCGATTTAATCCGCAATTCAGGTGATGAACATACCCGGTGGCAAGCGGCATCTATCTTAGGGGAAATAGGCACAAATCACCCAGAAGCGATCGCCGCTTTAGTCTATTTAATCCGCAATTCAGGTGATGAACATACCCGGTGGCAAGCAGCATCTAGCTTAGGGACAATAGGAAAAGATAGTCCTGAAGCGATCGCCACTTTAGTCGATTTAATCCGCAATTCACGTGATGCAGGTACCCGGTGTGTAGCGGCATATAGCTTAGGGAAGCTAGACAAACATAACTCAGTGGCGATCGCCGCCTTAGTAGAGTTAATCCGCAAGTCACGTCATGAAGATACCCTGTATGACGCAGCAGATTGCTTAGGGAAAATTATGACAGGTAAACATTTCGCTACCGCAGTTTCAGGTTTAAAAAAATGCCTAACTTCCGAAATCTACAAAAATAATTTTGGTCGCAATGAGAAGTGCTACGGAGTCATCTGGAATTGTGCCGAAAATATGACTTACCCAGACTTCGATCGAGCATGGCACGCTTAGCCCACCGCTGGAATTGCCCTTAACAGGTTTTGGGCCAAATCAAGAGGACTTGCTGAATGCGGTACAGAATAGGATGGGAGGGATTGGTTCGCGATCCAGGGGCAGGACACGGCAATGCCGTTTCCCTACAGGTATTACAAGAACGCGCGATCGACCATCACATATTATCGGATGAAATACGGTAGGGACACGGCGAGGGCCTTCGTCCCTACACATATTGCGTACCAGACCCTCGCGGATGACAGACAAAAACGTGCGATCGACCAAAAGCAGATGCGAACAAATCCTTTAACCTGCGATACTAATTCACAGATGCGATCGACCGAGCCTCCCAAAGACTCCCTCAAACCATGCCCAAGCCTAAAAAGACCCCCCCCAAAACCTACACTGAAATCAACCTCAGCGACCCTCAATATTACTTCAACCGAGAACAAAGCTGGCTAGAATTCAACAACCGCGTGCTCCACGAAGCCCTTGACCCCCGCACGCCCCTCCTAGAAAGACTCAAATTTCTCGCTATTTTTAGCTCGAACCTAGACGAATATTTTATGGTGCGCGTGGGCGCCCTCAAACAACAAGTACACGCAAAAGTCAGCAAATTAACCTCCGACGGCCGCACGCCCCAAGAACAGCTAGATGCCCTGAACAAGCGGCTTTTGCCGATGGTTACTCAGCAGCACGCCTATTTTGAGCAAACCCTGCGGCCGAAACTAGCCGCAAGCGAAATCTACATTCTCGACTACATAGACCTCAATCAAGAACAGCGCAATTACTTGCACCGCTACTTCAAAGAACAAGTATTTCCCGTACTCACTCCCCTAGCAGTTGACCCCAGCCACCCATTCCCCTACCTTTCCAATCTCAGCCTCAATTTAGCAGTAGTCGTCAGAGACCCCGACACGCGCGAAGAATTGTTTGCCCGCGTCAAAGTCCCGCAGGTTTTACCGAGGTTTTTGCCGCTGCCGGGGGATTTGCAGTGGCAGCAGAGGGGCAAATCTCCAGTTTGGACTGGCGTCCCCCTAGAACAGGTGATTGCCCACAATTTAGAAGCTTTGTTTCCGGGGATGGACGTAGAGGAATATCACCCGTTCCGCATTACTCGCAATTCCGATTTGACCGTGGAGGAAGATGAGGCGGAGGATTTGCTGCTGGCAATAGAACAGGAACTCCGCAAGCGCCGGTTTGGAGGTTCTGCGGTGCGGATGGAAATTCAAGCGAGTATGCCGCCTGCGCTGCGAGATATGCTCATGGAGGAGCTCGATCTCGGCGAGCAAGATGTTTACGTCGTAGAGGGGCTGCTAGGCCTCAAGGATTTGATGTCTTTTGTGGGGCTGCCGGTGCCGGAACTGAAAGACCCGCCTTGGACTCCGGTTGTGCCGCCGCGCTTGCGGAACTTGGAACCGGCAAGGATTTTAGAGAAATCGATGTTGGATGCTGAGGATGGTCAGGATATTTTCACCGCCATCCGCCAGGGGGATTTGATGCTGCACCATCCTTATCACTCGTTTGCGGCGACGGTACAGCGGTTTATTACTGAGGCGGCGCACGATCGCTCCGTGTTAGCGATTAAGATGACTTTATACCGCACTTCTGGAGATTCGCCGATCGTCAGCGCCTTAATTCAAGCAGCGGAAAACGGCAAGCAGGTAGCCGTTTTAGTAGAGCTCAAAGCTAGGTTTGACGAAGAAAATAATATTAATTGGGCCCGCAAGTTAGAACAAGCTGGAGTCCACGTAGTTTACGGTTTGGTGGGACTCAAAACCCACACCAAGATTGTGATGGTAGTGCGTCGCGAGGACGGGTACATCCGCCGCTATGTCCACATCGGCACCGGCAATTACAATCCCAAAACAGCCGGACTGTATACTGATGTGGGTTTGTTGAGTTGTCGCGAGGATTTGGGATCGGATTTGACGGATTTGTTTAATTATTTGACTGGTTATTCGCGGCAGGTATCTTATCGAAAATTGTTGGTGGCACCGGTCAATATGCGCGATCGATTTTTAGCTTTAATCCGGCGCGAGGTCGAATTCTGTCGCTTGCAAGCCGAAGGCGGCAACGGTAGCTGCGGCCGCATTGTCGCTAAAATGAACGCTTTAGTTGACCCTCAAATTATTGTTGCTTTGTACGAAGCTTCGCAAGCGGGAGTTAAAATTGATTTGATTATCAGGGGAATTTGCTGTTTGCGTCCCGGCGTTGAAGGTGTTAGCGAAAATATCAAAGTTATCAGTATTATCGGCCGCTTTTTAGAGCATTCTCGGATGTTTTATTTTTTTAACGGTGGCGACGAAGAGGTGTATATTGGTTCTGCTGACTGGATGCAGCGCAATCTCACAAGACGGGTTGAGGCGATAGTTCAGGTGGAAGACCCGACAATTGCCAAGGAATTGCAAGAAATTTTGGGGGTAATGCTGGCTGACAACCGCCAAGCTTGGGATTTGCAGCCGGGAGGACACTACTCTCAGCGGCGGCCGCCTGCTAATTGCCCGGAAGTTAGCTCTCAGCAAATTTTGATGGATATGGTTCTGTAACGGTTTATCAATACTTTCAGCCTTTAAATACCTAATTTCTATCAACACTCTAGCAATTTGATGTATTTACGTTACTTCAGACGTTGAGTTAGCTTACTAGAGCCGTGACAGATTTCTAGATACTTTCTAGCACCCACAGTTTGTCTTACCTTCGTTTTTACAAATAGCCGCCCGTGTTAGGCGGCTAAGCTCAGAAATGCAGACTTGACAGCACACTTGAGCCGTGCGATCGTGTTGTTAAGGAAGATTGATGCGCGACTGCCCGGTGCAGCAAACACCAGACAAGTCACGACTTCCCCAAACCGTTTACTGACAACGTTTGGAGCTAAATAATTATGCCACGTAAAGGGTTCAATCCCAAAGCTTTCTGGAAACGGGAAGCAAAAGCGACCTTTGTTCTATTTCTTGAGAATCCCTCAAAAGTAACTCTGTCTGTTGCTGTAATTGATTGCTGTCGCTACTTGTTTGCGATACAGCAAGAAAAATATCCGTTAATCTCACAGCGGCTCGATATCGAATCTTTTGTGAAAGCTATTTCTTATGTGATAAGTAGCTTCGAGTAAAAACTGAGTTTATTGCACAGGAAATAATTAAGCCCCGAAAGGGGCTTTTTAAGTATCTTGCTACCGACACCACACCGTATCTGCACGCGACCCCAGAGGGCGCAAGCTTTGGTTATTCTTTCCGATCGCCTCCTTCCACCACAGTGAGCCGTCATACTCATCCCTTACGGTAGTGCCACGGGGCATATTATCGAGCCTGTGGGCGCTAAACCCGCGCTCTATCATATCCTTTCGGGTGAGTACCTGTGACCAGTAAGCTGGTTTTTCTTCCTGGCACGGAAGTGCGATCGCTTCATTCTCACTGTGTGCATCTTGTGATTCTAACTTTTCGGGTACCGACCGAGGGAGCGGGTTTAGCATCCCATCGTGCTGTACGCATCCCTTGCTTAACCAGTTCAATGAACTTGTCCACCGCTTGGCTCATGTTCCCGGTCATCTTGAGGAGCTTGACCGTTTCTGGTTTAAGGGTCAGTGTCACCCTTACAGCGTCCTTGCGATTCGCACCGGGTTTTAGATTTTTTAAACTTTTAGGGTTTACGTTCATATATTTATCTCTATTTCTGAGCTTAGCCGCCCGTGTTAGGCGGCTATTTGTGAAAATGAACTTAAACCAGCAGGTCAAAGATGTTGGGCTTGTCGCCTTCGGAGATTTTCTCGTGACCAAGTGCTGATTCTATTTTTGAGACTCTTTCGGCTAACGTCTGAAGCTGAAGCTCGAGCAATCTAATGCTATCTTTTAAATCAGCTCTCTCGGTTCCCAACAAGTCGAATAAACTATTGGAAAACTCAAATTCACTATCTTGATTAAGCAGTGTTGCTAATTCGCTTAAAAAAGTTGCCTTAAAAACCTCTAAATCAACATTTGAGCCTTTGTCGGCTAATTTATCAATCAATTCGTTAACTGCTTCCGTCATGACGTTTAAGCGGTTTTCAATCGCCTGAACAGCCATCGCGTTCTTCATTGCAATAGTCGCAAAGTAAGTAAATTCGTACTTCGCGCTGTTAAAGGTAGGTAGTTTCTGCACTTGTTTTGTGAGGTAAAGGATTAGTTTAACGTCAATTTCGGACGGCAATTTAATCTACCAATCAATAACGTCATCAGGTGTGAGTTGGTCAAGCAAGTCGGGTGTTGCTCTTGTTGTCTCTAGAGATGTTCCAATTAAGCCAATCTCTAAGCTGTCTTCACTTTTTGAAAGTTTGTGCTGTTCAAAGAGATTGGGACATTCCCGTACATCGACATACAACACAAGCGCTGCACGGACAATATCTGACAAATTGCAGCTTTTGTCACTACAGATACGCTTGAGCGCTTCCATCAACTGAGGTGATAATCGAGCGTGAATCTCATTTTTGCTCATCAGAACTCTTCCTCATTAGTTGAGTAGCTTGTCAGTTCCAGCAGTTCCCGAAAGGCAAATGTGTCAGTTACACCAAAAGTCTGGTTTAGCAATAACTCAAAGAACAACAGGTTGCGGTGTACGTCATTTGTGGTGACATTTGAAACGAAGGAAATTGTTGTGTCACCGTGCTTTTTAAAAGCGTTAATTGTACGCAATGCTTCCTGTACGTTTTTTCTGGCTAGCTCTAGACTTTCAATCGCCTGTCTTGTCGAGACTGAAACATCAGCCATATTGTCGTAGTATTCGTGGATGTTGTTCATAATGCCTGCTTTCAAGTGTATTTTCTGGTTTAGCCGCCCGTGTTAGGCGGCTATTTGTAAAAAAGGACTTAAATGAACCAATCCCGGCGTCGTAACTGCACTAACCTAAATATTTGTTTTTGACAAACCTTAAGTAAGTCAACTGCCAAGCTGAGGTTTAGTTTAAGAAATTTCATGTGTGAACTGGGTATTAAGCCATTGACCTCTTCTAGTAACGCTTGACACGCCAAAATGGTTTCAGAAAACCTAGGGCTTTTAACTAAGTTTTCTACTTCTTCAACCCAACCAAAATCTAGCTTTTGAGTTTTCATTTTCGGACAAATTTGTCAATGTACTTTCCTCCTTTAGGTATTACCCCCCAACCTAAAGCCCTCACATCCATCTGAAGCTGATCGGGTTTAACCTTTGGTATCAGTCCCGCTTCTGTGTGTAAATCCATCCTTGCTTTTAAACTTTTGGGGTCTACCTCAACCAAAATGCTAGGCGGGCTAGTTGCCCACTCTTTTGCGGGAATTCCAGATAACTCAGCTAAGGTATCAACCAAGATAGTTTCGTAAATCCCTTCCTTTGATTTTTCTCGGAACTCAAAAT
The DNA here is from genome assembly GCF_036702495.1 of Microcoleus sp. C2D2. NCBI lineage: Bacteria > Bacillati > Cyanobacteriota > Cyanophyceae > Oscillatoriales > Microcoleaceae > Microcoleus > Microcoleus sp. C2D2. The sequence goes on from NZ_JAUBTO010000004.1 coordinate 135,291, forward strand.
ATTCCTCAAAAAAAGTTAAAGCTTCACTTAGGGAATCCCAGACACCTGTACACAACCCGGAAGTTATTACATCTGATACAAGTTTCCACTGCTGCAAAGAGTAACTAGAGGGAAGATTGCCCTCTACTTTTCCTTGGAACTCGCTGTGTAAATCCCAATTAATGAGGTTATTCCAAAAGTTACTTAACTCCTTTTTCAAGGAATTGATAGCCAAAGAATCGGGATTAACCAGGTTACTCAAATCAACTCCGGGTTTAAACTTAACGGTAATGAGCCGCCTCTTTATCTCGCTGCTACTGATACGCCACACAGTAGTAAATACTTTCGGACAAAACACGTAGAAAGGTATATTTTGCCCTTTTCCGTTGCTGATACTTTGTTTGTCCGTGTACCTGTCGTATCCGTTGAGAAGTGCGGTAAGCACGTCCCTTTCCTCAAAAAACTCGCTATCAGCGTTATCGAGCAAGTAGAAACAGTTTTTCTCAATCGAAAAAGTAGACGGATCTACCCATCGAATCTGATTAATATCATTCTTGATGCTTGCCGCTGTTGAGCGGGCATTAAGAATGCTACCCGTGACACGAGAAAACACTTTGATGCACTCAGACTTGCCCGAACCCGGCTCCCCCCTTAATTCAAGTATGGGAAGGATGTCACATAAAACACTCGGAATAGACGCATACGCAGCAAGTAAAGGATAACTAATCTCAGGGTTAGAAATTGCGATAGTCAATCGAAAAAGATTCTCAATTTTCTTGCCAATTGATTCACCCTCAATCAAAAGCTTATTGCTATCATCCTGTTTCAACCTTTTTAACCTCGCGTACTTACCTATATCTAACTCATCACTATCAGAAGTGTTTTCCCCTTCTTCTAAAGGGTTTTGTAAAGCTTGCTGGATTTCTGGTGGTAAATCTTTTTGGGTCATTTCCACATCCCTGTGATTAATTCGAGTGTTTTGGCAAGTATTTTTTGTGCTTCAAGTGCATCATCTTCTACGTGTGATACCCCAAGTAAAGTTCCTAACTCATACAAGGAATTAACAGGATAGTCCTTACCAAGATGATGCTTGATAAATTTCCACCTTGCCTCCAACTTTTCACTTTCAGTCTCAGGTTTTTGATAGGTTTTCCCCCCGCCAGAATTTGCGGAAGTAGCAGATAACACAGCTTTGTCACTGTCGGTTAACAGTTTGGACTCTATATTAACGGCAACAATTGTGTTTTTGACTTTCGCTTCCCAATAAGCAATTGTTGCCTCGTCTAGACTTGGTGATTTAACTTCTTCCAGAAACTGAGGATTAACGTAAGGGGCAATAACTACCGAGACAACGTCACTATTAATGTTTTTTAAAACATCTTTAGCGAACCCGTAAAGGTAGTTTTCACTAGGTTCTACTTCTTTGTCTTCAAACTTTCTCGCTTCATTATTCCAGGTAGGTTTTTTGTCTTTGTAAAAACTCAAAAGAACTTTTTGACCGTCAACTTTCCAAGTTTTATCTTTTGAGTTTTCTACTCCAACAGATTGAGATGACAAAACTCCATAAAAACTTGCACATTTGTCATCTACGCCGTAATAAGCTTCGGTAAAAACAATTCGATCGTGCATAGTCACTCGATCGGACTGAATAAATAAACGGTGAGATTTGCCTTCTTTGCCTTCGTAAAAATTTACTGTCATGATTCTAGTGGTAAGTGCGTGAGAGTGTATTTTCTGGCTTAGCCGCCCGTGTTAGGCGGCTATTTGTAAAAAAGGACTTATTGCAAAAGGAAATCCCTGCAAAATGCCCGAAATGCTTCTCGCGGGTTGTCTGCTAGTTTTTCTTTCTCGCAGTATTTAATAAAGTCAACTATGACTTCACTTAATATTGCTATCAACTCATTTTTGTCATTTTCATCCTCAGGACTGTTAAGAATTTTTTGATAAACTCCATCACCTAAGAATTGGTAAAACTCTTTGAGAAAACAATACTTGACGTAATTCACGTTGTAGTGAATAAATCTTTTTTTGGCAGTTGCTGACTTGGGACTTTCAGTTTTGAGAAATGACTCTTTGTACTGAATCATTCCATCTTCCTGAAGCATCTCAATTTGAGGTGAGATAAGGCTTCTAGTCTCGTGCCAAGGGGTAGTTTCAATTTCCATTGTTAGTCTCCAAAAATTAACTCAAGTTTTTCTTCGAGTGCTGTTACCAAGTAAAACAAAGATGATTTTACTTCACCCGGTAGGTTTAACGATGCGTAGTTACTAGCTACAAAAAGTATCTGTTGCATCGTAACCTTATTAGTCGCGCACAACATTAAATGCTTAAGCCGTGCAGAGTCGGTGAGTATTCCTTTTGGCTCAATTATTAAAAAATCAAAAGGAATAGGTTCTGGCTGCATTGCCCAGTGCCGAACACTTTTCTCGACAACATTTTTGAGTACGACAACTAAATCTGCACGATAAGTAACTGCTGAACCTAAATCGCTTTTTGGAACAACCAAAAAATTTACTTGCCTCAAAAGCTGTAAGCTAATTGGTAGGTTAAGTAAAACAATTCTATAGCAGTA
>NZ_JAUBTO010000005.1:0-58190 GCF_036702495.1 Microcoleus sp. C2D2
TAAAGGTTTCATCCTATTTTACCTTTTTTTGTCTACCCCCTTGACAATTTGCACTTTTTCTTAACTTGTCACAAATGACACAGGAGAAAAACCTTTCGACACCTCTCCGCTGCGTGATCTTTTAAGAGATATCACCGAGCAAGTAGGTTACAACCTGATCAAAGATTTGCCGTTTGATAGCGCAATTCTTGCAACAAATGTATACTTCGAGGGCTTGAAATTAAAAACTAAAACCTATTGGCTTACGAATATTGCAAAAGTTGCCAGCGTACTGCCAAGTCAAACTGACGAATTGGCGATTGCTCAAAACATTAAGGAACACCAGCTTGAGCTTAGATTGGTTTCTTCGTTAATGTGTTCCACTGCTATTCCACAGACTTTCCCTGAGCAAGAACTTTACTACCAAGGCAATCCCATCCCCCCTCTCAATCTCCCTTTCGTTCTCCGTATTAAGAACAGTGCCAATATAGCTGCCAATTTTGTCGATGGGGGAGTTGGCGATGGTATGGTTTTCTCTGATTATCAAGAGTTTTTCGAGGCCTATGGTGAAAAGTTTGATAAGATTTACTTCATTTCTCCCAATTTTGCCAAGACCGAAGCAGAGGCTTTGCAACGAATCAGTGTAGCCAAGCGTAGCGGTGCCCTTGAAGAAGTTGAAGAACCAGAACCCGCTATGGATCCTTTATTGATTATGGACACCTGGACAAATGAGTTCCTTAAAGACATCAAAGATTACAATTCTGACGGCGATTTGGCAGACAATATTTATTATTGTAAGCCAGAAGTAGAAGGTTTTAATGCTTTGAATTTCAGCAATGAAAAAGAACAATACGATGCCACAATTGCCTGGGGAAAGAACAACCCGGACAAGATTGCCATTGATATTAACAGTCTTACACTGTAGTTAGTCTAGGGCGATTGAGTGTTGTTCTATCAAAGGTTTTTTTGGGTAACACAAGCATCGTAGTAGATCAAGTGGCATGGTTATAGCCAATAACTCTTAAATCGCAAAAGAAAAACTCAACTCGGCTTGTCCGAGCCAGAAAATGACCCGCTCTCCGAAAGAACCCCTAGGAGTCTTAATCCCTCAAGAAAAAGAAAAGGCTCTTTATGAATTCTAGGGTTCTAGAAAGGCATTCTAACAGAAACCTCCTACCTTAAGTTTTAGGTTTCTGTTTAACTGTCTTGCTATCTGTCCTAAATGTCCTTTTACTTACTTTCTCGGTAAGGTAAGATCAATTCGTAAACTTGATAATTGATAGGAGTTGTCAGATGTCGATACCAAGAGAAGAACTGGAACAAATCTTTAAGAGGGCTGATATCGACCAAGATGGTTTTGTAATTGTACCAGAGATCCTAATGGCGGGTGGTCAGCATACAGGCTTATTGGAATCGTTGATGAGTGGCGACACAGATCAAGATAGACGGCTGAGCTTAGAGGAGTTCCTAAAGTACATGGAGCAGAAGCAAGCTTAAATCTAACAGGTTTAAGGACATCTGTGGACCACTCTAATCACTCTAGGACTTAAAGGCTGTCCCCTAACTAAAGAGGTGTTGACCGCTAGCACGGGTCACCTTGAGCGTGAGTATCCCTTCCCTTGACCTTCGAGCAGCTAGTGTATGACTTCCGGGGTAAACTCCAGGAAGTTTTACCAGTGATACTCTCTATGTTGTGAAAATCTAGTAATAACTGTCTTAACTATACTTCTAATTTTTTTTGCTTAACTGTCTTAACTGTCCTTACATTTTCGCTCTGGCCTTGAGAAGCTCTTAACCAATAGCAGTACATCAGCAATTATAGAAAGAATTTAATAGGTAAACAGTAAGTAGAAACCTGGGCAATATTCAATACGCTTGGGTTAAAACTGTTTATTCCGGGCGAGATCCCTTGCAGCATCCCCCTGATAGTCGGGGGACGCAAGAGTAAGTTCTTGTCCCCCCCTTAAGAAGGGGGGCTAGGGGGATCGGGCTCGGGCCCAAGCGTATTGGGGCAATATTTTTTTCTATAAATCGTGTATACTAAATAGTGAATCATCAAAAAAACAAGAGGTAATGTATGAGCAATATTCAAGAAGTACTACCTGCTTCAGAATTCTTGAAAAAGAACTTAGGTATTTCCGAGGTTCCTACTGAAGCATATCTTAACTATGGATATGCACTGCTTGCTATTGCTGGAGCAGACGGAGAGGTTTCAGAAGCCGAACTTAACTGGTTAGTAAATCATCAACGCATGGCTGGGGCTCCTGAAGAAGTAATAGAAAAATACAAAACCTTTGAGTACAAAAACGCAGATTTAGAAGCCCTGCTGGCTAAGGTTTCAGTAGATGTTTCTACTTGGTCAAAATCAAGGTCATTGTTGTATCATGCAATTCAAATGGCTCGTGCCGATGAGGATTACTCAACTGAAGAGCAAAAAGCTGTAAAAAAAGCAGCTAAACTGCTGAAAGTTGAAGATGATATTGCACTTGCTCTCAACCGATTGGTAGAGACCGAAGAAGCAGTAACGGCATTACGCAAAGCGCTACTACAGACTGAGGTTTTAGCTTAATTTAGCAGAACCCCAAAATCCCCAGCAGGTTGATTTAGAGGGTGTGGGGTTCCCACACCCTACACCAACATAGAGTGCAAGCTGCTATGAATTTCCTGGTGGTGTGGGGTAAAATATAAGGACACCTCCATTTCTTGTGCGATCGCGCAGGGTACCCCAAGGGAACTTGGAGGTCTTTTTCTTTCCCTACCCCCGCCACCCAAATTTTTGGTCAAATGAAACCAGAATTCAATTTTTTTGAGCATTGGTATCCTATGATACCAGTCGAAGACTTAGATCCCAAGCAACCAACTTCAGTAACACTTTTGGGACTGCGTTTAGTTATCTGGAAACCCAAATCATCTGAAACTTTCCAAGTGTTTTTAGATCGTTGTCCCCACCGCCTTGCGCCCCTAAGTGAGGGGCGCATTGATGACGAAACAGGGAATTTAATGTGTAGCTATCACGGTTGGCAATTTGATGAACAGGGAATTTGTACTCATATTCCCCAAGCGGAAAATCCAGAACTTGTGAGTAAGAATAAAGAAAATCTGTGTGCTGTAGCACTACCAGTTCGTCAGGAACATGATTTACTCTGGATTTGGCCAGATGCAAAATCAAGGGAACAAGCTGCAAATACACCCTTACCTTTATCACCGCAAATAGATGCAACTAAAGGCTTTGTTTGGTCTTCTTTTGTACGAGATTTAGAATATGACTGGGAAACCCTTGTGGAAAATGTGGCAGATCCGAGTCATGTTCCTTTTTCTCATCACGGCGTGCAGGGCGATCGCAAACAAGGAAGACCGATTGCGTTCAAAATTGTGCAATCAACACCCAATTTGATTGAAGGGGTAATAGGTGGACCTTTTCAAAGAAAAATCACTTTTGAACCACCTTGTCGCTTGGAGTATGCGGTCAGTTTTGGCGGTGACGGCAAACAGTTGGGATTAATCACCTACTGTATACCTGTGTCTCCTGGGAAGTCTAGAATTGTCGCTCTATTTGCCCGTAACTTTGGTCAAACTCTCTATCGTCTCAAACCCCGTTGGTGGGATCACATCACCAATCGCAATGTTGTTCTTGATGGAGATATGGTTCTTCTACAGCAGCAAGAGTATTTTCTCCAACAAGTAAAATCTACCGAAAGCTGGAAAACTGCCTATCAGTTACCTACAAGTGCAGACCGTTTAATAATTGAGTTTAGGAATTGGTTCGATCGCTATTGTCACGGACAACTACCCTGGAGCGAAGTTGGAATCAATGTTCCACCGACACGGAATATCAATAACGATCGCCAACAAATGCTCGATCGCTACAAACAACACACCCAACATTGTAGTAGCTGTCGAAAAGCACTTTTGGTCGTGCAACGCTTGCAGGCATTGCTTTTAGTCTACTTTGTGATTACTGTTTGCGCTGTTGCTCTCCTTCCCGATGAATTGCGACTTTATGTGGGTTTACCCTTAATTGTGATAGCACTACTAGGTCTAGGAGCTTACGCTTGGCTGAGATTCTGGCTTAGTCCTAGATTTTACTTTGTGGACTACATCCATGCACACAAATAAAGGCAATTTTCAGGCACTTTTCTAGGAAACGCTATAGTTCAGGTAGAATCAAGAAATAAAAACAACTTTTATGCAAGCCATCAAGCTTAACTTGTGGCGATCGTTTGTACAGAGTGACATCTCCCACATCAACTGAGTACAGTATGATGTGGGCTTCTTGCAGCCCGATGAAGGGTATGCAAAATTTCCTTCACGGTACTGTCATCCATAGTTCCTACTACAGAAAGATTCCCGTTACGGCGTTTTATACTGGGGAAAATGTCCAACCCCAGTTTCTTCAAGTTAATCGCGGCATTTATATCACGATCGACCATTAAAGAATGTTGTTCATCCCAATATTCTCGAATATTACAATCTGCGAAAACAATTTCATTCCGATAGCACAGAAGCATTGAGGTGTATGCAGGTTTTTGCGAAACGACGACTGATCCAGCTTTTTCGGCTATGTATTCCAGCGTCTTAAAGAATTGACCAAATGCAGCATCCAACCAAGACTTATTTAGTCCTGCAAAGGCTGATTGACCGTTCGGTAGGTAAGTCCCCTCATCATCTTGCTTAACTTTATTCCGTTTTGTTAAGCTCTTGAGATTTAAGTCTTCGTGAAAATAGAACTTAGCGCCTGACCTCACAAGCTTGTGAGCCGTCTTATAGTGGAAATCTTGACGAGAACGAGCTATTTTTTGGTGCTGTTTAGCTTCTTTTTTGGCTAAGAAGCGCCTAGCTGCTTTGCCTCGTTTCCGCTTGTTCCGCTTTCTCGAAATACGGTCTAACTTAGCTTGATTTTTGCGAAGTGGTTTTAACGAGGGTAGCTTTTCACCTGAAGACGTTGCCAAATAAACATCTTCGTGCAGCACTGCATCCAAACCCACTGAGTTATCCCATGTAGGGTTAACCTTGTCAAAAGTGAATTCGGGAACAGAAGCATCTTCAAGCATTAACTGAATAAACCAACCATCAACCTTCCTAGTAACACTAGCTTGCTTGATGGTAAATCCATCAGGGACCCTGCGGTGCATCCGAACTTTTACGACACCTAACTTTGGCAATCGAACATACATCCAATTCTTGCGAACCAGTTTAATCCAATCACTGTTAGCCGTCGAAAAAGTCATTGTGCGATAATCCGCTTCAGTCTTGAATCGGGGTTTACCCGATCGCCCACCCTTGCTGTCCCCAGCGATAAACCGTTCAAAGGCTTTATCTACTCGCTTAGAAACATCTTGCAAGATGGTTGAGTCTACCTGTTTAAAATCTAGTAGCTCACCACTATGAAAGACTTTTACCAAATCCTTTTTAATAATCGGCAATTGTTGTTTTTGTGAGTAGTAGTTTGGTTTTTCCCTAGGCGCAGAGATACTAACAATCAACGGACAAGCATTAACAGTAGTGCGGTTCATTTCCCACCAATCAAAACGATCGCCTAGCTGGCGATTATACCAGTAACGGCAAATCCTTAGCCAATGGTTAAGAGTTAGCTTTTGCTTGATGTCGGGATCAAACTGATACTGATATGTTGTTTTCATTGCGTTACGACCTTTACGCATTTATTTTTACGAAAATACCAAAAAATCCTATACATTGTCAAGCAATTGAATAATTATATTGAACAGTAAAATTAATTTATTAAATAAAGAGGTTGTTCGTCTTGTCATCCACCCATTCACGGTTCAAAACTGTATATTGAATTGGTCAACGGGTGGAATCCTCACCTCACACGCCTTTCATCCCACACTAATCGAAGCGATATAGTGTGGGGATTCCCGTCTGGTCAGCTAAATAGTTTACGACCCTCAACCAGTTGAGATATCGCGCCGTACCCCAACAACCGCGCGATATCTCAGCTTCGTCAGTTAGGGTAAGAGCATTGGCGCAACTATTGGGGCAAACAAGAGGCATGACAGAAAAACTCTTTTGTCACTTGCATCTTAGCCACAATCCTGCACTTGATTAGACCTCTTGCAAAAGTCCTTTTCATAAATTTATAGGACGGGCTCTTCGGCCCGTCCCACAAGAAAAAATAACTCTTGTGGGATGGGCCGAAGAGCCCGTCCTAGTTATTTTTGCAAGAGGTCTATTGAATGCGCGTTTCCGTTCTGGCGGAAATTTGGTGAGAAATTTTTCTGAAATGACCAGCTAGGTAACGTTTCAGCCACCGTATGGCCGCTCGTTGCAGCGAAGCTACCCTTTCCCCCCTCTTGATGTCCTTGGGCTTGCAAAAACAGCCTCAGTAACACTTGCAAGCTATCCCGTGGATAGCCACGCGGCATCAACCCCAACAGAGTATAATAAGAGCCCTTGGGCAAAGCTGTAGTATCACCACCCCAAGGGGTGGGTGGGCAAGAATTTTTTTCATTGTTCTTGCTAGCTTTTGGTTTCACGCCCTTTTCTCATTAAATACCCCTCTTTGGCAACTAGAGCATTTGTACTGGTTTAAGATGTGAGTAAAACTAAACGCAAACGAGGAGTTATACTAACTTCCATAGGACTTAAACGGTTACAGTCAGCAATTCTTTCTGTAGAGATAGCAGAAAATAAAGGCAAACACTTAAGTCTAGAAAAACTAAGCTCGCGCATTGATGTTTCCACTAAAACTCTGAGTAGATTATGGTCTTTAAGTGAACGTGTAGACCAAAAAACTGTAAAACTCTGCTTTAGCGCCTTTAAGCTGGAATTACACAGCGAAGACTACACTATCCTTAATGAAGCAAATGAGGCTGAAACATCTGAGTTTTTGTCGGTTGGTTCAAATACAGAAGATTCATCTCAACCTTCAGAATTTACCTCATTTGTCGAAGAACATCACGAACAAACTGAACAGATAAAAAAGCATTGGTTATACCCGGATGGCCCCGTACCTCTAAATTCTCCCTTTTATATTGAACGTCCTCCACTAGAGAGAAAGGTTTATCGAGAAGTAACTCAAAGTGGTTGCGTGATTCGGATTAAGGCTCCAAAACAGATGGGTAAAAGTTCTCTTGTGTTGCGGCTTTGTGCCTTTGCAGAGAAGCAAGGGTATCAGACTGTGAATCTGAATTGCTACCAATTTGATAGTGAGTGTCTAACTGATTTAAACAAACTGTTGCGTCGTCTTTGCTGGCAAATTGCCACAGAATTAGGTATTGAACCCAACTTCAAGGAAAAATGGAATGAAGAAATTGGCTATAACTTGAGTAGCAGCTTCTATTTACAAAACTATTTACTCAGTCATTGCCAAAGTCCAGTGGTTTTGGTGTTGACGGAAATTGACCGTTTTTTTGAATATCCTCACATTTGTAAAGACTTTTTTGCTTTGTTGCGGTCGTGGTGTGAGGAAGCACGACACAATCCCAACTGGCTAAAGCTGAGGTTAGTAATAGTTTACTCTACGGAAGAGTACATCTCTATGGATATTAACTTCTCGCCTTTTAATATTGGTCTACCAATTCGTCTGAACGAATTTACTCAAGCACAAGTAGAAGATTTAGCTATGCGGTATGGCTTAAACTCATTTGAAGCTAAGGATTTTGCCCAACTGATGTCGCTAGTAGGAGGACATCCTGCACTGATTCAGATTAGTTTGTACTATCTTTGCTCTCAAGAAATGACCCTGCAAGAACTGATACAAAATGCGCTCACCAATGGTGGCATCTACCGCTATCATTTATGGCGACAGTTAATTAAACTGCAAGAAAATCCTAGACTCGCAAAGACTTATACTGAAGTTCTGGCAGCAAATCAGGGTATTTCTCTTAATTCTATTGAGGCTTACAAGCTTGAAAGTTTGGGATTAATTCGCTTAGAAGGCGATCGCGTCTTACCGCGCTGCGAACTTTACCGTACCTATTTTGCAAAACAGCTATCGACAATTGTTTGATAGAGCAACAGCCAGCTTTACAGAAAACTTTTGTCAATCAACGCAAGATTGCCAGTCCATTGTGAGCAAGTTCTGTGCTAATTTCTATGAGTTAATACGGTGGCGTTAATTTAGCATCTGAGCAGTAGGTAAGCAGCACTTCAATTTAAAGAGGTTGCTTCCTGTTGTGATTGCGAATTGCATCAGCTATTTCATCAACTTTGTCTGCTCTCACTCCCACACAATTGTTAGCTTAGCTAGCTTGACAAAATCTACGTTTGTAAAGCTAAGAATTTCTTGGCGATCGGACTTTCCTTGAGTACCTTTTTTTTGATACAGTTCAATTAATCCAAATAATGAATTTTTGATTAAAATTATAATAATTGGAAGTTGATGCCTAGCTAAGGTTTCTAAATCGCTGCTTCCGGAATGAAAACCCCCATCACCGCACAACAAAAATACTTTTTTATTTGGATAAATCAATTGGGCGGCAGCGGCAGATGGCAGTCCACTACCAAAACAGGCTAAACCTGCGTCAGTAAAGAATTGCTTTGTTCGCTCTGTACGGCTGAATAGGACTGCGTGGTGGCGATAGTAGCCAATGTCAGCAATTAAAATACCTTCATCTAAATGTTCATTTATACATTTAATAATTTGTATGAGATTCAGTGGAGTGTCATTAATAGGATTTTTATGCTAGTAAATTTCGTTGTATCGTTCTTGCAATTTTGAGATAATTAGCGGTTGTTTAGGTGTTTCTACATCCAATCTTTATGCTTTGAAAGTATGCTTAATGTCTCCCAATAGTTTGTAGTCTGGCTTGTCTTTAAAATTGATTATTTGGCTATTACTTACGCTACTAATATGAATAACTTGCTTTTTACTACCATAAGACCACACTGTCTATAAAAATGGTGTGCCACAGTTACCTGAAATACGGTAGTTACCTAAAATACGCTGTACTACATCAAGCTGTACTGCTAAATAGCAATATTTACTTTTAATAATTTATCTACAAATTGCTAATCATTATGTTACTGTAGGTATTTGATAATCACACTTAAATATGAGATATCAAGTAGGGGGTAGTCTCGGCAGTGACGACCCCACATACGTTACCCGTCAGGCAGATGAACAACTTTATGCCAGCTTGAAAGCTGGCAATTTCTGTTATGTATTCAACTCTCGTCAGATGGGCAAGTCATCGTTACTACAACGCACAAGTTATCGTCTTAAGGAAGAAGGGCATAGCTGTGTTTACTTAGATATGACTCGCTTGGGTATTGAAGATATTACACCAGAACAATGGTACAAAGGCATTATTATCAGCTTATTATATAGTTTAAAACTAGCGTCACAAATTGAGTTTCAGCGTTGGTGGGAAATGCAAGCAGGTATTTCCTATGTGCAAAAACTACACCTATTTTTTGAAAATTTCTTACTACCAAATTTCAAGAGCGATTTTTTACGAAACGGCAAAGTTAAACGCATTTTTATTTTTATTGATGAAATTGATAGCCTGCTGAGTTTAAGTTTCCCAATTAACGACTTTTTTGCTTGGATTCGTCAGTGCTATAACCTACGGCCACATAACTCAAATTTTGAACGCTTGGGATTTGCACTATTTGGTGTAGCTAGTCCCTCCGACTTGATTGCTGATAAACGCCGCACGCCCTTTAACCTTGGTAAAGCAATTGAGTTACAGGGCTTTGGACTGCATGAAGCCACGCCCTTGCTTCTAGGATTAGAAGAAGTAGTCAGTCAACCACAAGCAATACTGCAAGAGGTTATTTATTGGACAGGTGGACAACCGTTTCTGACACAAAAACTCTGTGATTTGATTACTGAAGTTGCCTTTGAAACTACTGCAGGAATGATTACCCTACCTGCAGGTACAGAAGCCTTGTGGGTAGAGCAATTAGTACGATCGCAGATTATTCAAAATTGGCAGTCACAAGACGAACCCGAACATTTGCGTACTATTCGCGATCGTATCCTATTCGACGAACAACAGGCAGGGCGGTTGTTGGGTATTTATCAACAGGTGTTGCAAGCAGAAGAGGCCGGGGATCCGGGGAGCACAGGAGAAGAGTTTTTCCCTGTGTCCCTGTGCCCCTGTGCCCCTGTGCCTCTTCATTCTGTTCTAACTGATGATAGTCGAGAACAGACACAACTTTTGTTGTCCGGTTTAGTTGAGAGACACAACGGATCTCTCAAAATTAAAAATCCTATCTATCGGAATGTTTTTAATGCTCAATGGGTGTTAAGACAACTAGATAATCTCCGTCCCTACTCGCAAACATTTAACGCTTGGGTAGCATCGGGTTACAAAGATGAATCGCGTCTGTTGCGAGGACAAGCTTTAAAAGATACTCAAAATTGGGTAGTGGGCAAGAGTCTGAGCGATTTGGATTATCACTTTTTAGCCGCAAGTGTTGAATGCGATCGCCGAGAAGTGCAAATGGCATTGGAAGCAGCACGGGCCAAAGAGGTAGAAGCACGACTGGTACAAGAGAAAAGAACGGCTTTATTACAGAGATATCTATTAGTTGCAGTAAGTATTGGGTTGCTCGTTTCTAGTAGTTTGGGAATAGGAACTTTCATTTTGTATCACCAGACTCGCCAAAGTGAAACTCAAGCCAAAAACAGCGAAATTCGAGCGCTTGTATCTTCTTCTGTTGGATTGTTTGCCTCAAATGGCAGATTGGATGCACTTGTAGAAGCAATCAAAGCAAAAAAAAGACTGCAAAAATTAGGTAAATCAAATACAAATCTTGCACCTCAAGTAGAAAATGCACTGCAACAAGCAGTTTATGGAGCAGATGAGTACAACCGTTTTGGGGGTCATACAGCAGCTGTTCTAGCTGTAGATGTCAGTCCTGACAGTTCTCTAATTGCCTCAGCAAGTCTAGATCGCACAATCAAGCTTTGGCGACGTGATGGCACACTAGTTGCAACTCTCAAAGGTCATAAGGGAGCAGTTAGGATAGTACATTTTAGCCCTGATGGTCAAACACTCGCCTCAGGGGGTGAAGATGGCACTATTAAACTGTGGAACCGAAATGGTCAGTTGCTAAGAACTTTAAAAGGTCACACGGCTTTAGTCTGGGGAGTAGCTTTTAGTCCCGATGGTCAGTTCCTTGCCTCTGCCAGTTGGGACAAAACGGTGATAGTCTGGAAGCCCGACGGCACAAAAATCAATAGGTTTCAAGGTTACCTAGATGGATTTAATGGAGTAGCCTTTAGTCCCGACGGTCAGCTTATTGCTGCCACAAGTATAGACAAAACAGTCAAACTCTGGAAACGAAATGCTACAGGCTGGCAAAACCCCAAGTTAGTACAAACTCTCCAAGGTCACACTAGTTGGGTTTTAGGAATAGCTTTCAGCCCTGATGGTAAGACTATTGCTTCATCAAGTGATGATAAAACTGTCAAACTTTGGCACCGAAATAGCATAGATGGGAGCTACCGCCAGTATCAAACTCTTCAAGGACACAGTGCTGGGATTTGGAAAATTGCCTTTAGTCCCGATGGTCAGACTATTGGCTCCGCTAGTCTCGACAAAACAATTAAACTTTGGAACATTGATGGTACAGAACTGAGGACACTTAAAGGACACACAGCGTCAATTTGGGGAGTGACTTTTAGCCCCGACGGCAGCTTTATTGCTTCGGCAGGCGCGGAAAGCGTTGTCAGACTCTGGCAGAGTGAAAACCCATTCCAAAAGTCTATCATTGTCCATCAGTCCGGGGTTTGGTCAATCGCTATCACCTCCGACAGTTCGACCCTAGCCACAGCTAGCCACGAAAATGCCGCGAAATTTTGGAGTCGCGAAGGCAAATTACTCAAAACTTGGACTGAATCTGGAGGCTCAATCTCCCAAGTTTCATTCAGTGGAGATGATAAATTAATTGCTCTTAAAATTAACAATGATACGGTAAAACTCAAGAAGCCAGACGGTACCAATGTTGCTACTTACAAAGTTCCTGACAGCAAAATCATCGAAGCGCTAATAAGTCCTGATGGTCAAACGCTGGCGATCGCAACTGTTAAAAAGATTGTTCAGATATGGCAGCGCTCACGCCCTGCACCGCAGATCCTCAAAGGACATCAAGCAGAAGTGTGGCAAGTTGTATTTAGTCCAGACGGTCGATTCATTGCTTCAGCCAGTGGCGACAGTACCGTTAAGCTGTGGACGCTTGACGGTGAGCCAGCGCTGCGGGAGGGTTTCCCGCAGCAGGCGACTGGCAAACTCCGAAGGGGCAGATTGTTCAGAACTCTTGTAGGACACAGTGCAGCAGTATGGAGGGTTGCTTTTAGCGCTGACAGTAAAATGGTAGCTTCTGGAAGTGGTGACAATGCTGTTAACCTGTGGACACTGGATGGGAAGTTGCTGAAAACTTTCAAAGGTCACAGTGCTGCGATTTGGGGAGTTGCGTTTAGTCCCAATGGAAAAATACTTGCTTCTGGTAGCGTAGATGCTACTGTCAAACTCTGGAAGCTTGATGGTACGGAAATAACGACCCTTAGAGGACATACCGCTGCGATTAGGCAAATTGCTATCAGCCCCGACGGTAGTTTTCTAGCTTCAGGGGGTGATGACAACACGCTCGTTCTTTGGAATTTGCAGCGAATTCTCCACCTAGATGCACTGACTTATGGTTGCAAGTTGGTGCAAGATTATCTGAAAACTAACACAGCAGTTGAGAAAGGATCTCGATCCCTCTGCAAGGACTTTTAGAGCCTATCCGAAAAATCCGTTACGCTCTAAACTGACCTAATAGACAGCCATAAACTCTCGTCAATCTCAACAAAGATATCCGCAAGGTGGATTTGGGCGGATTTGGTATAATATCAATTCCGGCAGTCAGGCCGGAATGATATCAAATCCGCGCCCAGAAAGTCGGGCGTAAAGTCGAACCCCGAGGCCAACAAATAATTCGCGCCATTTTCATTTTTTTGACCCCTCCTTCTACAGTCAACACTCAACAGTCAACAAGCAGCGACGGTGCAGCCGGAATCGATATAATAAATCAAGACTGATAAAGCTTTTCTACCATTAGAGCCAAGCGTTTCATAGCAGTTTCAATCTCATCATTTGTCGCAGTCAAACTGATGCGCAAACACTCGTGCTTGTGCTGCCAATCTTCCCGCAAACCTGGAAAGAAAGAACTTCCAGGCACGACAATTACGCCGACTTTCTTCAACTCTTGATACAGTTCCCAATCAGTCATTGGCAAATCTTTCAGCCACAGCCACGCGAAAATTGCTCCTTCGCCCCGGTGCAAAAACCACGGCAAATCCTTCGGCATTGCTTGTTCAAGGGTGCTTTCTACGATCGCAAATTTGCTTTGATAGTACGGCCGAATTACATTGATGGAAATATCCGCAAGAGCGCCGGAAGCAATGGCCCGAGTTGCGATCGCCTGTCCGTATCTCGGCGAATGAATGCACATATTGGTCTGAAAAGATTCTAATATTTGAATGATTTTTTCATCGCCGATCGCAATTCCGATTCTTTCACCCGGCAATCCGGCTTTCGACAAACTCATACAGTGCACGATATTGCCCCCAAAAATCGGCGTCATTTCGGTAAAATTCAAAGACGGGAAGGGAGGGCCGTAGGCGGAATCAACCAACACCGGCACGTCGAAAGCGGCCGCTAAATCGGCAATTTTCTTAACTTCGTCGTCGGTGAGAACGTTGCCGGTGGGGTTGCAGGGACGGGAAAAAATGACGCAACCGGTGGTTTGGTCGATCGACAGTTGGCTGAAATCCGGGCGGTATTTGAACCTGTGAGCACCCGCATCAATATCGAGGGTGGGTTTGCAGGCGACTACCGCTTCGGGAATCAAGCTAACGCCGCCGTAACCCGTGTAGTCTGGGCTCAACGGTAGGACGATATTTTTAAGGCTACCCCCCCTAGCCCCCCCTTGGTAAGGGGGGGATTGATTGGCCGTTCCCCCCCCTTGGTCAGGGGGGGGGGCGGTGTAGCCGCCGAAAGCGTTGGCTGCGTAGAAGTAAATCGATTGACTTCCCGGAGTAATTAGGATATTGCGATCGGTCAAATTCAATCCGTAACGCTGGTTGAAATCCGCCAAAACCGCATCGATAAACGGCTGATAACCTTGACTGGAACCGTAGCGACAAACCACCTCACCGTATTCCGGGCCCGCCAAAAGTTCCGCAGTGCAGTCGCGCCACAACTGCTCGACTTCCGGCAAAATCACCGGATTTCCGGCGCTCAAATTGATAAACTCCTGCCCGCTGCCGGCTCTGAGTGTTTCAATAATATCTTTCATAATTGCCCGAACTCCCGTGAGGTGGGACATCTGAGCGCCAAATTGAGTCAGGGCAGGGTTCATAGCAAATGCAGCGACAATGATAGAAGTTTACAGTTTACCCATAATAACTCCTGTCGCAGGCGTTAGCGTAGCTTGTCTGGGGCATCGGTTGTCGATCGAGCGTCTGACTAAAAAAATGGGATACAAGCCTCCCCCTTCTAGGGGACTTTCGGTTCGGAATCTCTCCGAGAGGTTTTTGAATAAACAGCACCGCATTTATTCAGGTGTACTCTACAATGGTTGTGTGTTAAATCTAACCTACGAGTACAAGCTCATTCCTACCGATACGCAACGCCAGACTTTCGACCTGTGGCTCAATATTTGCCGCAAGGTCTACAACTTTGCATTGCGAGAACGAAAAGATTGGGTTAATTCTCGTAAGTGTGATATCAATTCGTGCAGCATTAAGCAGGAATACATGATCCCTGCTGATGCACCGCGTCCAACCTTTGCCCGCCAATGCAAATCATTAGCATTCGCAAAGAAGTTAATTCCTGACTTGAAATTGCCTCACACCCATGTCTTGCAGCAGGCGTTGCGCCAACTAGAGGCAGCGTTTGTGGCGATGTGGGAACGAGGACACGGTTTTCCTAGATTCAAAAAACGGATGCGCTCATTTGTGTTTCCTCAATTGAATCTAGAATCCGTTAAACAGTTTGATGGTACCGATTGGGTCAACCTACCCAAGATTGGGTTAGTAAAAATGCACCTGTCGCGTCCAATCCCTCAAGGGTTTGAGGTTAAACAAATTCGCGTTATTAAAAGGGCTTCTGGCTACTATGCTATGCTCACTTTGCAATGTGATGTCGAAGTGCCTCAAGCCTCACCTTCAGGGCATGGATTAGGGATTGATTTAGGGTTAGGACATTTTTTGGCAACTTCTGATGGTGAATTGATTGATAGACCTCGATTCTTTGTGGATGGACAACGCAAGCTGAAATCGCTGCAACGTCAACGGTCGCACAAGAAAAAAGGCTCTAGGAAGTCCCGTCAACTTCATCACCGAATAGCCAAGCACTACGAATACATCTCGAACAGTCGCAAAGATTTTCATTTTAAGACCGCTCATCATTTATGCAACGCAGCCCAAACATTATTTGCTGAGGATTTGAACCTCAAAGCAATGTCAGCCGGAATGATGAGCAAACACACGCTTGATGCAGGGTTTGGTCAGTTCCTGAATATCTTGGGTCATGTTTGCTTTAAGCGAGGTGGATACTTCGCGTCTGTAAACCCAAACGGAACAAGTCAAACCTGCCCCTTATGTCAAACCCATACAGGCAAAAAAGAACTATCCGAACGGGTGCATAGATGTCCTGAGTGCGGCTATGAAACGAATCGAGATGTTGCAGCCGCGCAAGTAGTTTTGCAGCGTGGATATACAGCGGTTGGGCAAATCGCAGTGAATTTTGGGGAGGGCAAGCTACGTGAGTAGTCCCAATGAACCAAGAATCCCCGCTCATAAGAGGACGGGGAGTTGTCAATAATTCAATAAACTCGATCGGACAGCATTTTATTTTTTCCCCTGTACGCGCACCGGATCGTAAGATTCTGGGCATTTGTGGAGCCCTATCGAGCGATCGAACAGTGTTTTTTGCCTAAAAATTAGCGAACGGAACAGCACTATCTAATTGAAGAGTTTTGGTAAGATTTCACGCCGCCGCGCCCGATGAATTGCCCATACTTGACAGCAGCCATTAGGAGAATCTAAGATGAGCAGTACGCCCCGAGCGCAACAGAATTTTATTGGCTCCGGTTTCTGCTATAATTGCAGCTTCAATCCAGCCTCAAGAATCAGATTTGTTGCTCGCTCATTTTCATGATTCGCCGTTCGCTGACAGCGGTGCATTTCATCATCAATCCGACTAAAGCCAAAATAGCTCGTAACCTCGCCCTTTGAGTGGTGTTACATAACAAATACGTAAATTCCAACCAAAATTAACAACCGTAAAATTTAACACAACAATGACACACTTTCCCCTTACAGAATACGAGCAACTTACAGATCCTAAAGCCAAAGGAGTGTACGAAGAAATCTTGACAGAATTGGGGTTTGGCATCGTCCCCAACCTGTTCAAGTCAATGGCAATCAACCCTGACCTATTAGAAGCAAATTGGAAAAAATTCCGGGGAACAATCCTGCAAGGAGACTTACCCCGCACGCTTAAAGAAATGGTCGGCGTCGCTATTTCCCAATCAAATAATAGCGAGTACGCTCTCCAAGTTCACCTGCACGGATTGTCAGCGTTGGGGATGAGCGAAGAAATCCTGCGAACCCTAGTTTCTGACTTTGCCAATTGCCCTTTGCCAAAACGTGATAAAGCCGTAATTTCCTTTGGCTTGCGGGCTGCTACAAAACCCCTGGAAATGACAGAAAGTGATTACCAAAACCTGCGGGATTTAGGGCTAGATGATTCAGAAATATTTGAGATAATTGCGACAGCAGACTTGTTTAGCTTTGTCAACCGATATACTGATTCAATAGCCCTCGAAATAGATGCTTTGTAATCTATATTTTATACCCATATTATGGGCGAGCGGCTAGAAGATCTAGAGCGAGAAGAACTTCTGTTGACAGCCCGCCGTTTGTTAGCAGAAGCTCAAGCGCTTTCCATCCGCATTTCCGCCGTCAACGAAATTGCCACTGCCATTAACCGCACCCTCGATCTCAACCAGATTTTACGAGTAGTAGGCAAGCAAGCCAAATGGCTGCTCGACTTTGAACACTGTAGCGTTTGCCTGCACAGCACTAACGCTTGCATGACCTTATTTGGCCCGCATATCCCTGTAGATTTTTCAGTCCTGACAGAGGGCGGCCCTATTAAGAAGGCTTTCACCACACGTCAACCTCAATTAATTCTAGAAGCGGGTGCTACTGCTATTTTATCCCCCTACGCTTCGCAAATTATCCTTCCCTTGGAAAGCGAAGGTAAGGTTTTAGGGACAATTAATTTTGCCACAACCACGCCGGGAGCTTACACTCAAGAAGACTTGCGGATTGGCTATCTTTTGGCTTTGCAACTATCCTCAGCCATCCGCAATGCTGAACGCTTTAAAGAGATAAATAGCCTGTATGCCGAGCTCGATGCCGAAAAGCACAAATCTGACCAGCTACTGTTGAACGTGCTCCCGGTTGAAATTGCCGAGGAACTTAAAAATAACGGCAAAGTAGAACCACTTTATTATGATTGCGTATCGGTTTTATTTACTGACTTTAAAGGCTTTACTCAGTTATCTGAAAAAATGACGCCGCGAGAGTTAGTTGACGAACTAGACTATTGTTTTTCTTATTTCGATCGCGTGATGGATAAATACTCTATGGAAAAATTGAAGACTATTGGCGACAGCTATATGTGTGCGGCGGGAATTCCTAAGCCTCGCCCAACACACGCCTTTGATGCTGTACTTGCTGCCATAGAAATTCGACAGTTCATGGATTTGCGAAAAATGCATAAAGCTCAACAAAATATTGCTTATTGGGATATCCGGATTGGCATTCATTCAGGCCCAATACTTGCTGGAGTAATTGGCAATAAAAAGTTTTCCTATGATGTCTGGGGAGATACAGTTAATACTGCATCTCGGATGGAATCTTCCGGCGTACCTGGAAGTATCAATATCTCTCAGGCAACGTTTGAATTAGTTAGAGATTTTTTTGAATGCGAATACCGCGGAAAAATTCCGGCTAAAAATAAAGGCAACTTGGATATGTATTTGGTTCATTATCTTAAATAAATTTGGGAATGGCTAATTGCTAAAAGAGGATGGCTAACCGAGCCATTATACGATTTTAGATTTTAGATTTTAGATTTTAGATTTTAGAAGTGGGAATGACTGATAACTATCATGGTTGGGCTCGCGGGCCTACAGTTGCCTTTTTTTTTACTGGTGTTAGATATAGCGGTTGTTGGGTAGATTATGTAGACAATTTAACTTAAAAAGCTTGCCAACACAGGGTTTCGGCCTACTCCATCTTTATGAGGAGAAAGGCTATATTAAAATCAAACTAAACTATGAACTTAGAATATATCGCTCGAAGTTTTTTCTCGCGAGATCGGTATCGTATCGCAGTGCCCCCAGGCTATATTAAAATGATCGAGTTGTAGATTTTAATTTTTAATTATTTATGCGTATTTGGCAAGCCGATTTTTACCGCCGCCCTCTCCAAGACGAAACTGGCAAACCACTGTGGGAACTCTTACTTTGCGACTCGGAAGGCAGTTTTCAATTTAGCGCTGTTTGCCGCCAGGGGGCCGCAAATTCTAATTGGCTAGCCTCGCAGTTGCAGCAGCAAGCTCAAACCCAAAATTTGCCCGACTTGATTCAAGTATTTAGACCTCAGTCTCTGGGCTTAATCGAAGCTGCGGGCAAAGTTTTGGGTGTCAAGGTAGAAGCGACTCGGCGCACTGCGGCTCTGAAAGTGTTGCTGCAACAACGCGCAAAAGAATATTCGAGTATGCCTAATTATACAGGTGAAACTTACAGCCCGATCGCCCTCGACTCGCCGCCGCCCGTACCCTTACCCGAAAACCTCTGGGGCGATGGCTGGCGTTTTGCTTCCCTACCCGCCGGCGACATTGAAGATGCTTTCCAAGGGCGTCCCCTGCCAATTTTGGAAATGCCAGAATTGCTGTTACCGCTGAATTTGGGCTTGGCCTCAACAGTACCCGTACCGGGAGTTGTGATTGACGGCGGACGCCAGTCTATGCGGTTGGCTAAATGGCTTCAGGATGCCAAACCTTTGGCTTTGAATTATATCCCTGGAGAACCTGACGGATTGATATTAGAAGCTGGGTTAGTAGATAGGTGGGTTGTGGCTACTTTTGAAGATAGCGAGGTGAAAGCAGCGGCCCAAATTTACCAACAGCGCAAGCAATTAAGTAAAGGATTACATTTTTTGTTAGTGCAGCCCGATGATAGTGGCATGACTTATACAGGCTTTTGGCTGTTGAATTTTGATCGATAAGATGTAAATAATATTATTTGTGAAGTCTCGCGCGCCCCGAAAAATAGTAAAACACTGCCCGAACTCAGTTCCAGCAGATACAGACTAAAACACAACTTTTAAAACAGCTTCTTGAGCTAGCAAGAGATAGTGCGGTCAATTTATTCTACAACTAAAATCAATCCGTTTTGGATGCCCTGACACACTCGGTGGATGTGAGACTGGTCTTTCTCGTTAAGACCTTTCTGGGCTAGCATTGCTGACTTCAGCAGCCGTCTGTCAAGGGGGGTAATTTGGCGAAAAGCAAAGATGCGCTCGACGATCGCCTCGATCGAGATTTTGGGGACATTAGCAGAGCTGACTGTCATGGCCTTAACACGTTATAAGTACGTAACAGAACTGTGTACCTTTATTTTTAAAGATTTCGTGAAGTTATATTGTGATTTATATCACATACTTATTGTGACAATATAGTGTATGTTCGGTGACTGTTGTCACGAAATCTTCAATTATCTTTACCCCAACTTAACGATGGCCCGATAGAATCACTTGTAAAACTCAGGCAGAAAGTAAAAATGGCACAAGCAAAGATCGGAATTATCGGCGGCAGCGGTTTGTATAAAATGGAGGCCCTCAAGGATATTGAAGAGGTAAAAATTGATACACCTTTTGGATCGCCATCGGATGCCGCAATTCTGGGAACTTTGGACGGTACGCCCGTAGCATTTCTGGCTAGACACGGCCGCAACCACACTTTTTTGCCCTCAGAAGTGCCTTACCGGGCAAATATTTATGCCATGAAGAGTTTGGGAGTTGAGTATTTAATCTCAGCGTCGGCGGTTGGTTCCCTGAAAGCAGAGGCGAAACCTTTAGATATGGTAGTGCCGGATCAGTTTATCGATCGTACAAAAAATCGAGTTTCTACCTTTTTTGGAGAAGGAATTGTTGCTCACATCGCATTCGGCGATCCGGTTTGCCGCGAATTGGCTAAAGTCTTGGCAAGTGCGATCGAATCCTTGAACCTCCCCGACGTTACCCTGCACCGGGGCGGCACTTACGTCTGCATGGAAGGCCCCGCATTTTCCACAAAAGCAGAATCCCACCTTTACCGCAGTTGGGGGGCGACAATCATCGGGATGACAAATTTGCCAGAAGCAAAATTAGCCAGAGAAGCAGAAATTGCCTACGCAACTTTAGCATTAGTCACCGATTATGACTGCTGGCATGAGGATCACGACAGCGTAACAGTAGAAATGGTAGTTGCAAACTTGCACCGCAATGCAGCAAATGCCCAAAAAGCCATTCAAGAAACAGTCCGGAGGTTAACAGAAAATCCCCCCGTTTCCGAGTCCCATTCAGCTTTGAAATATGCAATTCTGACTCGGCTGGATCGAGTGTCTGCCGCAACTAAAGAGAAAATGGGTTTGCTATTGCAGAAGTATTTGTAGTTGAAATTGAAGCGGTAATCATCAGGTTATGGGTGATTCCAGATGTGTAAGGTGCGCAGTGCGCACCCTACATCATAGGGAGAAAGCAGAAATATTTGGGGTCAAATCAATATCAAATTGAGGCGAATTACTATTTGCCAATGACCGACCGTATTACGATTTTTCCTTCTCTTTATGTAATTAGCAATTTGAATAATTTTAGTTAGAATCCAACGGTGTTCGTGGGTCACTTACGAACCTACTTTAGTTTTTAAGGGTGATGGCAAAAGGGTATAAGTGGATTTTTTTTAATGCTAGCCTTTTGAAACTGGGAATTACAGTGAGGTAAGAGGTAGGAACACAGCAATGCCCATTGGTGTCAACTGCCATCTGAAAGCCGCTCTTAGACTTAAGTCCCTGTCTAATAGCTTAAGTCCTCTCAAGAGGACTAATTAAGTTTAAAAGTCTTCTTAGTCTTCTTCAGAGGACTTGCTCTTTGAGGCAGGGATTTTAACCCCTGTCGGACTAAGGGTTTGACTCTAAGTTCACACTAATGGGCTCTGGGAGTGTCCTGACGCGGATCGATAAGTAATTTTTTCAGGTGGTAATTTTACTAGGAAGTTATGATTAATAGTGCAGTTGATTCAAATCAAATCATTGATGTTGCAGTTGTGGGTGGTGGTGTTTCTGGGGCCTACGCTGCTTGGCGGTTAGCATCTCATCACAAATCTTCTAAGATTCGTCTCTATGAATTGAGCGATCGCATTGGTGGTCGGTTACTATCAATGACAATGCCGGGGATGCCTCATGTTCAGGCTGAGTTAGGTGGGATGTATGTGACGGAATCTCAGACTATTGTCTGGGAATTGATTAAGTTGCTGAACCTGAAGACAACACTTGCTGACTTTAGTAGTCCTGGAGTACGGGCATATATTCGGGATAGGCATTTGTTGATGAGTGAATTTAACCAACAGGATAAAGTACCTTATAATTTACGGCCGGATGAAGAAGGTAAAAATTATCAGGAATTGTTCGATTTGGCTGTTGGGCGGGCGATTCCAGGGAAAGATTTAACTCCTGCTTATTTTGCTTCCGAAGAGTGGAAGCGCGATCGCGAAACCCTGAAAATTGACGGTCAACACTTGTATGATTTGAGTATTTGGGAAGTGTTGCTGAAGGAAATTAGCAACGAGGCATACAATCTCTGTTTAAATACAGGCTTTTTCTATTCGGATTTGGGTACTTGGAATGCGGCTAGTGCGATCGCTACGAGTAGATCTCTTCCCTACAGCGATACTTGGTACATCATGGCTGATGGCTACCAAACATTACCGAAAACCCTCGCCACAGAATTTGAGAGAGAGGGTGGGGAAGTGTACCTAAATCATCGCTTAAAGACCTTCGATCGCACCTCTGAAGGGCTGATTAAGTTAAATTTTGTCGATCGTCCTGGCCATTCCCTCCCGCCTGTGTTCGCGAAACATCTGATTTTGGCAATGCCGAAGCGATCGCTAGAACTGTTGGCAGTAGAAAATCAGCCGAATTTCCTATTTAGAAATTCAACTTTTCAGGATAATATCCAAACAGTTAGCGGCGATCCCGCTTACAAACTTTTCCTCGGCTACCATCATCCTTGGTGGCATCTACTAGATATTCAGGGTGGTAATTCAGCTACAGATTTGCCCATGCAAAAGTGTTACTACTTCGGTACAGAAAGCGCACAAGGGGGCGATCCGAACAATCACAACTCGCTCTTACTAAGTGTTTTTTCTGATAATATTGCTGCGGGTTTTTGGCAAACGATGGCCTATAATCCAGAGGATCCAGAAAAACGTCCAGCTTTTCACGGACAACTACCCGAAACACGGGAATTGAGAGCTTTTCTAAAAAGTGATGGTGGTATAATTATAGACCCCTTAGTTCCTTCTCAGAATATGGTACAGACGGCCCAGCAACAAATCAAAGCCCTACACAATTTAGCAGATATTCCAGAACCTTATACCGCCCTTTGTATCGACTGGCAAAAAGATCCCTACGGGGGTGGATGGCACTCTTGGAACCCCCGCTGCCAGCCTTGGGAAGTGATGAAACAGATGCGGCATCCGATTCATGGCGCTAATCTTTATGTCTGTGGCGAAGCCTATTCAAATATGCAAGGATGGGTGCAAGGAGCGCTGAATAGTGCAGAATTAATGTTAGAGGAAAACTTTAACTTGAGTCGGCCTGCATGGTTGCCACCATGTTACGATATGGGCTCGTAAAGTTCATTTTACTGTTTCCCAGCCCGCCAAGGAATTAAGTCCCTGGCTAATAGCTAAAGTCCTCTGAAGAGGACTGAAAAACTCATTCTACCTCGACCATATTTCTTGTGGAACAGGCATCTTGCCTGTTCAAAACTCGCTTTTTTGGAGATGTCTATTAGTCCTCGACCGAGGACTTTCGCTTTGAGACAGGGGCTAAAACCCCTGTTGGACTGGTTTGACGTTAAGTTGACACCAATGGAAACTCATTACCGACTTCCTAAGATAAACTCTCCCACTGAGGATTCTGTAAAATAATCGCATCCTGCTGCTGCTGCAAATAACTCGGAATTTCCCGCGCCAACTCCCGACGGCGCGAGATTCATTGCTGTTGCCACTAAATACATGGTTTGATACAAAACCCCAACGTGCTTTAATATTAGACTATAGGCCATTGATTCATAGCCCCAACTTACTCTAGAAAACCGAGAGGATAGCAGAATTAAAATCTGTGGTTCTACCTCTATCTGTACTGCCAAACCTGCACTTTTTAGCAAAGCTTCTACCTGCTTTGTTTTCCCAGAAATTTTACAAAGTTGGTGATCTTGGGGTGCATAATAATACAACCCAGCATCAATGTTTTCACAGAAATTGATAGCAGTATAAATCTCTAAATCGTAGCAAGCACCTCCGGTTGGGTAAGGCCTATTGCTGCAATCCATGTTATCTCTGGGGACAATCTCGCGCAATCTCGCGGAACGATAGAGAAATTCTCCTAATTGTTCAACAGTAATCGGCTTTTCTCCATGTT
The DNA here is from genome assembly GCF_036702495.1 of Microcoleus sp. C2D2. NCBI lineage: Bacteria > Bacillati > Cyanobacteriota > Cyanophyceae > Oscillatoriales > Microcoleaceae > Microcoleus > Microcoleus sp. C2D2. Next base: position 23,695 of record NZ_JAUBTO010000005.1, read on the forward strand.
GCCGGATGGATTTCCTTTCTTCTAAAATTGCTGTAAAAGGTCTATCTATTTGTTTCAAACTGTCGATGTTGGGTTTATAAAGATTAATAATCTCGTTGGATGGTTTGGCTTTGAGCACGGGTGTCGGTTCAATTTGCCCTAAAAATCGAAAGGTTTTACCAATCTGATTGGAATGTCTGCCGCCTCGACTGCGGGAGTGAAATAATAAATCGTGAAATTCCCATTGAGTTAGAGTTTCACTTTGTTCAAAGCTGCTATTGTTGTTAACAGATGATAGCACTTCAGCAGTCAACAAAAAGCTGATAAATAATCGGGCCGTAGCTTCAGAAATACCCGGGATTTTGGTTAAATCCGAGATGGCTTTAGGTTGCGAGAGTTCGTTGATTAAAGCTGCACTGCGCCAATCTTCGAGGATAATTTTCGCTTTGGAAAGGGGCGATTCTACCACAAGATGTGATTTTTCTGAGTGGCAATAGGCAAAGCGTGAAAGTTGATAGTTGTTATCAGTAACTGTCTCTGATAATTGCCATTTATAGGGTGTGGCTATGGGGACTGCTGTAGCGAGGGAACTGCCATCGATTTCTAAGGTATGGTAAATTAAACCCAGGATGACAAATTGTTCTAGATAGTAGTAGAATTTAGCGAGGGAGGAACTGCCCTCGGTAGAAACTACCACTTGAGTTAGGGCTTTTTCAGTTGCGCCTGCGGTAGAAATAATTTTAATCGCGGCGACAATTCCGGCGGAGAGTTTGTTGAGGTTAAATTCCATGTAGGGGGCTTTTAAAATTAAGCCTTTTTCGGCATCTTCTATTATAGAAATTTCTGGCTTAAAAGTTAGAATAATTTGGGGGATGGTGTCACTCATAAATAACCTTAAAAGAATATGGGAAATGGGTTTATTTGGTGTTCTGGGATGGGTGCATCTCGCCAGCCTAATTTAACGGGAATGTCATAAAGTCGCCCTGGTGCTAAGCGCTTCCAAAAGTGCCGCATTCCCGGTACTATGACCTTAATTACATTTAACCCAATGTCTGGTCTGGTTTGATCTAAAACAAAGGTTTCTAAGCCTAATGTTTCAGCTATTTTTACGCACTTTTCAACGTCGGCTTTTAAATCATCGCTGGCTAAGGGGGGATAGTCAGATAGTAATTTTAAAGGTTGGGAAGTATCGGGCGTTAAATAAGATTTATTTTCTAGGGTGGCGGTTTTGTACCACTCAACGCTGAGGCCGTCGGAAACGCCGTAATTTGTGCTACCATCGCTGTTGAAGGTTAATACTGCGGGTAAAGATTGATTGACTTCTGTTAAGGCGCGAGATAGGGCAATTTGGGGGTCGAAATGTGCGCCAAAACCAAAAATAATGTCTTCGATTTCTCTATCGATGCGGTGAGAAAGGGCGGCAAAAACGGGGATGTTAAAATCGCTGGTGAGGTCTAAAACCCACAGCGATCGCTCTATACTTTGATAATAGTTTCTGAGTTCTTGAATGTAGGAATCGTTAAAGCTATCTAAATCAACCGCGGGGACTTTAACCCGATTGTACCACCACAAGGCAACGCTATCTCGCTCGACTAATTCCATAAACCCTTGCAAAATTGCCTCTTCTTTGGTATGGCCGGCGGCGGCACCGTTGGAGTCGGCCCAACAGTCGGGTTTTTCGGGTTTGGGATAGCCGTAATAACAGTAAGCTGTGGGTAAATATTTGACTCGTTGATGAGTTAATGACCAAATTGGTGTCCAGTCAATTTCTCTGCAGGCATCGAAGGGTTCGGGGACTCTTTGAAAGAAGCTTTTACAGGTTCTATTCCAGTCGTCGCGAGTGCTATATTGTACTTCACTAAAACCCATGCAATCATTAGGGTGAATGGCGGTTTCTCCCATTGTTTGATAGCTGCCTTTTTGTCGGATTTCGTCGCCTTGAAATACGCCGGAATATCTCTCAATGGCTTCTCCCAAGGCGCTGGCTTTGGCTTGTTCGTCGGTTTTGCCTTTGCCGGCACTTCTGCCGCGTAAGTTTTCTTTGAGGAAGTACAAGTCATCGAACATCGTAGCGAAATTGTGGCCGGCTAAGTAGTTCGGTGTTAAAGCATTGGCTGTTTGGGGAACTTTGAGTAAACCGCGCACAACTCCGGTTATGGGACTGATTTGGGTATCAAATTTTTGCAGGGTTTCTGTTGGGGAAAAGCCGCGATGTCCGCCATCGCTGGTAAAGGTTTTTTTCTGGCTTTGCAGGACAAAGGGCTGGATTTCTGGCGGCGGAGGTGAACCGCATTCGGGGCATTGGGGGCGTTTAGTTATGGTGTGGTTGGTGGTTTTGAGGGTTTTGGTGTCAAAGGTAATTATTGTATTTTCTAAATTTTTATTGTTGCCTTGGACAATCCATTTGGCTAGTTCTGTGGCGGCTAAATTGAAACTTATTTGTAGGGTAGTAGGGAGGTAAGATGGGGGTGTTAATAAGGGTTTGGTTTGATGTTTTTGACGCTGGATGAAGCTTTGGGTAGGGCGATTTGCTCTCAGGCGTTGGGCGAGACATTCCCAGCAGGCGGTGGTTTTGGGGTGAAAAATTGGGCCGGTCCAAATTGTTGAACTTGTAGGTTTTATCAGTAGCCAAGGGTGGCCAGTTTGGAGAGCTTTTTGGTTAAATTCTCCCAGTTCTGGTTGCAGGTAATCGTCGGTTAAGATTAGGGTGATTTCGGCGGTGGTTGAAGTTTGAATGCCGAGGGTTTCTAGGGCGCTGATACAGGCTTCTGCTGGGATTTTGCTGTAGGAAATGACGGCTACTTTCAGGGATTGTAAGCGCGATGTGGCTTGCTGAGGGGAGATGTTTAAGAGGGTGTAGAAGGCGGCGGTTTCTTCGGGGAGGGAGGTGTCGTTTTCGATCAGGTGGCCTTGTTTTTCTAGCAGGGCTAGGGTATAGTAAATTTCAGCCGGTGAGGCTTGACTTCGCAGTTGGGCGACGATTTGATCGGGGGTGTTGTGGCCGTTAATTAAGGGGGTTAATAGTTCGTAAAGGTTGCCTGAGAGGACGAAGGAATCTGACTCGGAGATTAGGAATACTCCCACCGATTTGATGATTTCGACTGTGAAGCAATTTTTAAACTTTGGTTGGTAGAGCATCCAGAAGGGTGTTTAATATAATTTTTGAAGTAATTTTAGTACAGAGTTAGATTTTTATACTCTATAAAAGTCTCGTCCTCTTGGCCACCCCGTCCCAGCCAACTATCCTCAAGGGGCCCCACTGCGACTAGAAGCCAAGCGGGGCCGAAAAACACGCAAGCTACGGGTACAGCCGGAGGTAAGCTAAAGCGACTTTATCAGCAACTGGGCCGAATAATTCCGCCTGGGAATTCCTCAGCCCGCCCCTGACTCCAATCACTAATCTGTGCATCTGTCAGATCGTCAGGCTTCTGCGGCAATGGCAGATCACCAATCATCGTACCTTCAGGAACGCCACTTAACCAAGCCTGGGCGATCGCCTTCGACATGGACTGTTCGCTCGCCGTCAAATCTTGTTTTACAACTGACATAATATATTCCTCTGTTAGATACACCTAATCTTGTTTAGGCAATTAATTGTGATACTCTACAACAGTCTCATCCTTTTTGCCACCCGGTCCCAGCCAACTCTCCTCAAGCGGCCCCACGGAGACTAGAAGCCAAGCGGGGCCGAAAAACTGGCAAGCTACGAGTGTAGCCGGAGGTAAGCTAAAGCGACTTTAGCAACTGAGCGAAATAGTTCCGCCTGGGAATCCCTCAGCCCGCCCCTCAAGCCAAGCAGTAATCTGTTCCTCTGTCAGAGCATCGGGTTTGGGAGGCAGGGGTAGGACATAAATCACTGTTTCCCCTTCAGTACCTCGAAGAACAGGAACTGCATCGGCAGCCTGATTTACTTGGACTTCTACGAAATCTTCCAAAATTAACCCATTGTCTCGCAGCGTGGCTGCGGGTTCGTTGAGTAGCCGATTATACAAAGCTTCGTCCAACCATGCTTGACCAATCAGTCGGGCTATTTGTGTTTCCCAACTTTTCCAATCCTGGGGAAAAACCATAATTTTCTCCTAGCTCCCTTTTGCGGGAAATATAGATTTTGCTGTTATTGTATAACAGATGAGCTCTCTACAGTTTCGATCGGCAACTATTGACTGCAACCTGGCTGATTGTATTATGTTAAATGTTGTAGGGGCGGGTTCACCAACAATATTTAGTTAAGATAGATTATCTCATAAACCCGCCCCCACCCAACGACAAATCTCCCGATGGCTTCATGTCATATCCTATCCGATGAATTGACCATCATAATATTCCGGCCGGGGCGGGTTTATCAGATGGTTGATTTTCACCAAATATTGTTGGTGAACCCGCCCCTACAGCTTTTCGATCGTGGTGTGGTGCAAAATGTGAATTTTTACGGACTTTTTCGATAATATATGGGTTTTCATTCAGGATCGGCTAGCATTACTAACAAGCACAATACCAACTAGGGCACACACTATGCTCGGACTTAACGGATATCGCATTGTACAAGAAATTCACAGTGGCGTAAAAAGTCTGGTTTATCGAGGCTACCGGGAACGCGATCGACAACCTGCGATCGTTAAACTCCTCAAATCCGAGTACCCCACCCTTGAAGAAGTCACCCGCCTTAGAAATGAATACAAAATTGCCCAACCCCTAGACTGTCCCAGCATCACCAAAGTCTATAGCCTAGAAAACTATCGTAACAGCTTTGCCCTGATCTTAGAAGATTTTGGCGGCTCCTCCCTCGACCACTTACTTGCTAACCAAACCTTACCTGTAACAGAAGTTCTGAGAATTGCAATTATCTTAATAGATGCCTTAGATTACTTGCACCGCAATTCGATTATTCACAAAGATATTAAACCTGCAAATATTATTGTCAATTCTACCACCAACGAAGTAAAACTCACTGACTTTAGCATTTCCTCCCGCCTGCAACAAGAGAATCAATCTGTGAGCAACCCCTCAGAACTGGCGGGTACTCTAGCCTATCTCTCCCCAGAACAAACCGGGCGAATGAACCGCTCGGTAGATTACCGAAGCGACTATTATTCTTTAGGAATTACTTTATACCAAATGCTCGCGGGTCAGTTACCTTTTGTCACTGAAGACCCGATGGAATTAATACATTGTCACTTAGCTAAACAGCCTTTACCACTTTGTGAAATTAGAGAAGTTCCCCAAGTTATTTCTGATATTGTAATGAAACTATTAGCCAAAACCGCTGAAGAGAGATATCAGAGTGCAGCGGGATTAAAATTTGACTTAGAAACTTGTTTAAATCAGTTGCTTGCTACGGGAACAATAGCACATTTTGCCATTGCCACCCGCGACAAAGGTAGCCAACTCCTGATCCCACAAAAACTTTACGGCCGCGAACAGGAAGTAAGAGAATTATTAGTCGCCTTTGAAAGAATTAGCCAATCCTCTGTCACCCCCAACCCCCTTAGTAAGGGGGCTTTAGAAGAAGAGGAATCCACTCTTACCCCCCCCTTACCAAGGGGTGCTGGGGGGGTTCAAAGCTATGCTTCAGAAGAATCCTCTGTCACCCCCCCACTGAGCTCTCCCACCCCCCTTAGTAAGGGGGCTTTAGAACAAGAAGAGTCCACTCTTACCCCCCCCTTACCAAGGGGAACCGGGGGGGTTCAAAGCGATGCTTTACAAGAATCCACTGTTACCCCCCCCTTACCAAGGGGGGTCGGGGGGGTTCAAAGCCATGCCGAAATGATCCTCGTTTCCGGCTATTCCGGCATTGGCAAAACCGCCATCGTCAACGAAGTTCACAAACCCATAGTCCGCCAACGCGGTTACTTCATCTCCGGCAAATTTGACCAATTTAACCGCAACATTCCCTACTCAGCCATCATCACCGCTTTTCAAGCCTTAATCAACCAATTACTCACAGAAAATGCCGCCCAAATTGCCAGTTGGAAACATCAACTCTTAGATTCCCTCATCCCCAATGCCCAAGTCATCGTTGATGTCATCCCCGAAGTAGAATTTATTATCGGCCCCCAGCCAGAAGTGCCGCAATTAGGGCCAACAGAATCACAAAACCGCTTCAATCGAGTTTTTCAACAATTCCTCAAAGTCTTTTGTCAGCCCCAACACCCCATTGTACTTTTTTTAGATGACTTACAGTGGGCAGATGCAGCCTCCCTGAAACTGATGCAACTGCTGATGAGTGACTCTGACAGCCAATATTTGTTAATTATTGGAGCATATCGCGATAACGAAGTCAACCCCACTCACCCTTTAATTCAAACCTTAGAAAAAATCCGCGAATCGGGGGCAAATCTCAACAACATCACCGTCCAACCTTTAGCCATCAATCATGTTAGCCAACTGATTGCCGATACTCTCAATGAATCCGCAGCCACAAAACGCATTCAATCCTTTTCAGAACTCCTGTTTAGCAAAACCCAAGGCAACCCTTTCTTTTTAACCCAACTGCTGAAAACCCTCGCCTTGGAAAGCCTGCTGCATTATGAAGCCAGCAGCGATAAATGGCAATGGGATATCGAGGCAATCCAAGCCATTGGCATTACCGATTTAAACGTTGTCGAACTGATTGCCAGAAACATTCAAAAACTGCCAAAGGTTACTCAAAAAGCCTTAAAACTTGCCGCTTGCGTTGGCAACACTTTTAACTTAGATGTTTTAGCCATTGTCAACGAAGCATCAGAATTAGTAACGGGGGCACAGTTGTGGCCGGCGCTTCAGGCGGGTTTGATTTTACCCCTGTCGGAAGCCTACAAAATTCCGTTGGTATTTGTCGAGTCGGAATCTGAATCAGTGCGGCTGCAAGATGTGAAAGTAGATTACAAATTCTTGCACGACAGAGTGCAGCAATCTGCCTATTCTTTGATTCCCGAAACCGATAAAAAATCAACTCACTTCCAAATCGGTCAACTGCTGCTGCAAAATACCACAGCAGAAGAACGCAAAAACAATATTTTTGCCCTGGTTAATCAATTGAATTTTGGCATAGAGACAACCACAGAGGAATTACCGCTACTGGCCACCCAGTCAGACAAAAACCTGTTAGCAGAACTTAACTTGATTGCCGGTCAAAAAGCTAAAGCATCCGCCGCCTTTGAAGCTGCTGCTAATTATTTTAATCTGTGTTTGGGACTGCTGGCTGCCGATAGCTGGCAGAGTGATTATGACTTGACGCTGCCTATCTATGTGGAAACCGTAGAAGCTGAATATTTAAACGCTAATTTTGCACGGGCGGAGCAGCTTTTAGAAATTGTGTTACAAGAAGCAAAAACGCTTTTAGATCGGGTGAAAGTTTACGAAGTAAAAATTCAGTCTTATATTTCTCAATATAGGTTTTCAGAAGCAATAGAGACAGGGCTGGAAGTTCTGGAAAAATTAGGGATATCGCTGTCTCAAAAGTCGGAATATCCCGGAATTTTGATTCAGGCAATGTTAAGAAAACTGGCAGAAGAAAACAAACAAATTGAGGATTTAGCAGACCTTCCCGAAATGATCGATCCTTATCAGTTTGCCACAATTTTGATTCTTTTAAAAGTCAATCCTGCTGCTTATATGACGAATCCTGCATTAGGATATCGGCTTTTATCTGCAATGGTAGATATCTGTTTAAATTACGGCAATCCTCCTTTAGCTGCTAGCGTTTACGTTAATTATGGTATGTTTTTGACTGCGTTTGGAGATATTGACTCAGGATATAGATTTGGTCAGTTATCTTTAAGATTGCTGGAGCAATTTAATGCCCAAAATATAAAAGCAATTGTTCTACAGTGCTTTAACGCATTTATTAGACACTGGAAAAACCATGTTAGGGAAACCATAGACTATTTGCAAGAGGCTTTTAATAGTGGGTTAGAAACCGGAAATTTAGAGTATGCCGGCTATGCAATTTTGAGCTATCACGAGCATAGATTGTATTTGGGAGGCGACTTAGAATCTCTAGAAGCTGAAAGTCGAGAATATCTTTATTTGATCCAAAATCTTAAACAAGATTATTCTATTGAAGGCTTAAATAGGATTCGGCAGTTTATTTTGAATTTGCTGGGTCACTCAAACCGACCAAGTGAGTTAACTGGTGATGAATATAATGAAAAAGATTTTCTTAAAGCTGCATTACAAATGAATAACTATTTTAACTTATTTTTTATATACTATTTTAAAACCCTCCTTTCATATTTATTTAAAGAACCAGAAGCGGCAGTAGAGAATGCTCGAGAAGCAGATAAATATAAAGCACCTGCTGGCAGTCTGATGGCTACAGCCCAACTCAACTTTTACTACTCCCTCAGCCTCCTCGCTCAATATCCCAACGTCAGCGAAACCGAACAGAGAGAATATCTCGAACAAGTAGCCACCAATCAAGAAAAAATGAGATTTTGGGCAAACCATTGCCCCGCCAACTACCAACACAAATACGAGCTAGTAGAAGCAGAAAAAGCCCGACTTTTAGGAGACTATCGCGCCGCCATCACCCTCTACGATGCGGCCATTACCGGAGCCAGAGAACAGCAATACACCCAAGAAGAAGCCCTCGCCAACGAACTTACCGGAGAATTTCACCTAACTCGCGGCCAAGAAAACATGGCTCGCTTCTTCCTACTAGAAGCATACTACTGCTACATCTGCTGGGGAGCCAAAGCCAAAGTCAAAGACTTAGAAACCCGATATCCGCAATTCTTCGCCCAAATCAACGCTCAAAAACCTGCTGAAACCAGCCTCACCTTAGCCACCATCATCACCAGTAGCAGCAATTCCGAAGGATTTGACTTAGCCTCCGTCTTCAAAGCAGCCCAAGCCATCTCCAGTGAAATAGTCCTCAGTGAATTGCTGACAAAATTAATCAAAATCGCCCTTGAAAATGCCGGCGCACAAACCGGATATTTGCTGCTCAAACACTCAAACACATTCACCATAGAAGCCGTCGGACAAGTCGAAGGCGACAACATTACCCTATCACTCATTCCCGATCGGCCCCTCGCCGAAGTCCTGCCCATGAGCGTCATCAACTATGTAGAAAGAACCCAAAAAAGTGTCGTCTTAAACAATGCTACCACCGAGGAAATCTTTGCCACAGATCCCTATATTGTTGCCCATCAAACCAAATCCATACTCTGTACTCCCATCATCAATCAATGTCGCTTTATGGGTGTAGTTTATTTAGAAAATAACCTAGTAGAAAAGGCTTTTACCTCAGCGCGAATAGAAGTTTTAAAACTCCTATCGGCCCAGGCATCTATCGCCTTAGAAAATGCTACTTTGTACCAAACCTTAGAGCAAAAAGTAGAAGAGCGCACCGCACAATTAGCCCAAGCTAATACAGAAATATTGGTTTTGAACGAACGGCTAAAAGTAGAAAACCTTCGCATGAGTGCCGAACTAGACGTAACCCGCCGCCTGCAACAAATGATTTTGCCTCAACAGCAGGAATTAGAGTCAATTGCAGGGCTAGAAATTGCTGCATTCATGGAACCGGCTGATGAAGTTGGCGGCGACTACTACGACGTACTAAATCACGGCGGTAAAGCTACAATTGGCATCGGCGACGTGACAGGACACGGTTTAGAGAGTGGCGTGTTAATGATTATGGCGCAAACAGCAATTCGCACTTTGTTTACCCACAATGAAACCGACCCTGTTAAATTATTGCAGACAGTCAACAAAACGCTTTTTGACAACGTAGAGCGCATGAATTCCGGTAAAAATATGAGCCTTTCTTTGCTGGAATATCGGGGGGACAACATCCTGCGTTTGAGCGGACAGCACGAAGAGGTGATTGTCGTGCGTTCCAGCGGCGAAGTAGAGCGGATTGATACCATCGAGTTAGGGTTTCCGATCGCCTTGGAAGCAGATATTGCCGATTTCCTTGCTACTACTGAAATACATTTGAATTCGGGGGATGTTGTCGTACTCTACACAGATGGAATTACCGAAGCTTTTGATATGAATAAAGATCAATACGGTATCGAGCCAGTGATTGAAGTTGTGGCCCTTAACAGGGAACAGTCAGCAGCAAAAATTAAGCAAGCTGTTATTGACGACGTGCGGCGATACATGGGGGAGCAAACAGTATTTGATGACATTACTTTGGTAGTAATCAAACAGAAGTAATATCCGGAAAGCGTCGAAACGACAGCGATGCGAGTTGGCGTGTTAACACCTAAATTCCCTAATTCCTGCTGGCGTTCATAGATGTCTACTTACTTAATTTCCTCACTTCTTTAAGCGGAGATTCTCAATTTAATTGTTACTTTTGCAGCGGCGAAAAAGGCGGCACATACCTCTTGGCATTCCAACTTTCGGTCAAGCTACAATTGAAGTAGCTATAACAGCAGAAGGGACTGGCACAATCATTTAACTAAACGCAGCCATCCATCAATAACGGGCAATTATAGCTATAGCTATGTTATTTGATTTGCGATCGGGACTTTTTTTAACGAACCGCAGAGGACGCAGAGGACGCAGAGAAGAGAGAAAGAAAGAGGTTCGCACATGATTTAGGACTGCTATAGTTAGCCCTGTCTTAGCTGATTTTCTGTTGGACGCAGTCTGTGCGAGGGAATTTGAAGTCTTTCCTGAAGCAGCCGCGCTTCCCCAAGAAGAAGAAACCACCTTTAATTGTGGATTCGCGGCATCGTCATCTTTCTACAGCTTTGCTTCAGCTTGCTCGGCATTCATGCCAGACAGGGCTAGCAGTCCACACCCTACGTAGTTCCGATCAATTAATCAACTGCTTGAATGCGTCGTGTTCGCGAATTTTTTCCAAGTCTGCTTCAGTTTTTGCCAATTCTTTACACAAATTGGGATTGAGATTGAGGGCGCGTTTCAAATTTTCAATGGCCAAGTCAATTTGGCCTTGTAGCGCATAACATCTGGCTTTATTGTACCAAATTCTGTAAAAGTCTGGTCGGATTTTAGCAGCATTGTCGTAGGAATCAATCGCAGCTTCGTATTTTTGCAATTTTGAGAGTGCAACGCCTCGATTGTTCCAAGCGTCAGTATAATCATTTTTAATTTGTAGGGCTTGATTGTAAGATGTTACGGCCTGTTCGTACTCCTGCATTTTGGAAAAAGCAACGCCTCGGTTGTTCCAAGCGTCGGCGTAATCGGGTTTGGCTTGAATTGCTTGTTCGTAACAGCCGATCGCCTCCTGGTACTTCTGCAACTCCAAGAGTACCACGCCTCGATTGTTCCAAGCGTCGGGATAATTCGGGCGAATTGTAGTAGCTTTTTCGTAAGAGGCGATCGCCTCTGGATATCGCTGCATTCTCGTGAGCACTACTCCTCGGTTATTCCAAGTATCGGCTAAATCCGGCTGAATTTGCAGGGCCCGGTCGTAAGCGGCGATCGCATCTTCATAACGGTTTTCAAAGAAACAAGCATCTCCCTGTTTAGCATAGTCGCCTGCCGTCAATAGCTCTTGGTAATTGCCATAGTTAACCGGAGCAAATTCTTGAATTTGGGCATCGGGCAATAACAAGTCTGTTTCAGCATCGGCCGGGTGACTTTGGTGTTGAATTTCGCCTAAGATACTTTCAGCGTCCGAAATTAATAGTTTTAATTGAGAGATTGTATCGTAATGGAGACTTTCAATTTCTTGGCGAGCAACTGTTGTCTGCTTGGACAATTTGCTCAACAGAAACCAAACCCCGACTCCGGCTGCTGTCGGAAACAAAGTTAAGGCAATTACGAGCCCGTTCAGCAGTACGGCCGTGCGCCCGAAAGCAATGTCAACTTCTTCTTGAACTCGATCGCGAATCTCTTCTTTCAGTTGCTGCTGTGGCAATTGCTGCTGAACCAACTGTGCCGCCGTCGGTTCAGATGCAAAAACGGTATTGGCGCAGACTAGAATAGTCGAAAGGGCGATCGGGCTAATACTGGTTCTAAAAATACTTGACAAACGCATTGCCTTAGTGATAAACACCTGATTTGCGATTTCCATGTGTCAACAGATGCTGGTAAGGATGATCCCAGACTAGCCCATTTGTTCAAAAACTATTAAATACACGGTATCTATTGTGCAGTCCCCTCCGATCAAATTGCTGACGCAAGAATTGCTAGACGAAGTTGCCGCTTCCTCCCGCCGCAGTCCCCGCCAGCGACAAAACTACAATTTCCATGATTTGTCTGAAAAAGTGCAGCGGTTTGTCAACGTGCTGCAACCGGGTACTTACGTCCGCCCTCACCAACACCTGCGCCCGCCCGCAGTTAACGGTTTTGAGTTTTTCGTAGTGATTCAAGGAGAACTCGGTATTGTTATTATGAACAAAAACGGTCAAATTCTTCGTTCCTTGCGAGTCAGCGCTGCGGGCCCGACTCGCGCTGTCGAACTTCCAGAGGGCACTATTCACACATTAGTAGCTTTGGCACCGGATACTGTGATTTTGGAGTTCAAGGAAGGGCCTTATGAGGTGGCGGCGGATAAAGATTTTTTGGGAGGTTTTCCTGCGGAGGGAACTGCGGGGGCGCGGGAATTAGTCCTGATTTGGGAGGGGGAATTTAACAGTTGACTAATGACTGTTGACTGTTGACTGTTGACTGTTGACTGTTAAAAATCTAAAATCTAAAATCGATTGACTGTTGACTGTTGACTGTTGACTGTTAACTGCTGACTGTTAAAAATCTAAAATCTAAAATCTAAAATCTAAAATCGATTGACTGTTGACTGTTAAAAATCTAAAATCTAAAATCTAAAATCTAAAATCGATCGATTGATTACTAATGACTGATGAATCTAATTGTCGTCATCCGATTGTATAAATCCGGGGCGGTGCGAATAATTTTTCTCAGAAGTTCATCCGTCACCCAAAAGACGACGGGAAAGGAAAATTTCTTGCTGAATTCGCTGCATAGTAGGTTGGTAGAAACGAGCAATCGATCGATCGCCTGCACTGATTCCAAACCGAGGATCATTAAAGCTGGAGGCTGTTCCCCGTCTACTTCGGCAGCGATTGTCCTGTAGAGAGTTGTGGCCGATTCGGGCAAAAACAGTTGTCGCGGTTTGACGGCACAAGTTGCTTGCAGCCGATCGACTATTTGCTGCCGCAAAGCCAGTGAGTTGCAGTTGACTAAAATGAAAGAAAAGTAACCTTGGGAAAGACGGAGCGCCCGAATTAAAGTTGAGAACGACCGCTCGTTATATTTAGCTGAGTCGTACTTAGCTCCATCGTCTTTTGCTGTATTTTCTGAGCTTTTCTGGACAAACATAAATTGCAGATTTTTTATCTAGTTTTAGAGATTTTCTACATTAAACGATGTTTCTAAATAAAATCTGAAGCTCGGAATTTTTTTTCATTTAGGAACATTTCGGTCACTCTAGCACGGTTTTAAATTAATATCAATAGTCTGAGCGACTAATTTGGCCCCGGCCGCTCAAAAAGCCACCGGCGACTGTCCAACCAAAGTATAGCAGAAGTCCGATTTCCGTCGGAAGAAGCAATATTTCGCAAGGGTTTGTGCAATTAAGAACTTTCTAAATATGGCGCGAGCTTGCTAAATAAAATGTAATTAAACATACAAAAAAATCACCGGGAATTCTCAGCCAGGGGCAAAGTAAACCAAAAACTTGCCCCAGCACCGGGACTGCTAATTACCCCAATTTCCCCGCCGTGAGCGCCAATAATTTGCCGACAAAGATATAGACCCAAACCTAAACCGACGGAGTGTCGGGATTGATAACCCCGAACGTAAAGGTCAAAAAGATGTTCGCACTGTTCCGGCAATATTCCGGCCCCGTCATCTTCAACGGTACAGTAAATCATTCTACTTGAGGAATTGGGGATTGATAATTGGGGATTTGTAATTGGGGATTGTGGATGGTTAATCGGTAATTGGTCGATGTCTTGTTTTCCTTTTTTTTGATTTATAATTAATTTATCACCCTTGATGACTTGAGCGGAAACTGTTAAATTGAGTCCGGGCAGATTGTGCTTTAAAGCATTAGCTATTAAATTAGAAAACACGCGCCTTAACTGAGTATGATCGGCATTCACGGCGGGCAAATCATCCGGGATCAAATTTTTAAAAGTAGCTTTAGCCTCATTCATTAAAGGCTCCAAATCTGCCGCAGCAGCTTCAACTACCGCCCTCAAGTCAAGCCGATCGCAGTGCAAAACCAAACCGCGCAATTCCCCGGCGTGAACTTCCAAGAGCGAATTTATCAACCGCAACTGCTGCTCGCTACCTTGAATCATCCGCTCCAAAACAGAACGGGGAATTGCGATCGAATCCCCAGTTTTCCTCTGCCAATTTTTCAGCACCATTAACATTCCCGCCACCGGGTTTCGCAAGTCGTGAGAAAGAGCGTGGATAAACAGCCGCAGCGATTCTTGTGCCTGTTTGCGCTGCGTGATATCCTCAATTAAACCCTCATAATAAAGCACGGAACCGCTGCGATCGCGTACCGCCCGCGCCTTCTCGGAAATCCAGACAATACTGCCGTCTGAGCGGTAAATTTGAGACTCAAAATCCGACACTGTGCCGCTTTCCTCGATCGATCGCAAAAACTCATTTCTGCGAACCGGATCGACGTACAACTGTCGCTCGATATCAGTAAACTTTGCCGTCACTTCTTCCGGGGAATCGCAGCCGTAAATCCGCGCCAAAGCTGGATTTGCAGTAATGTAGCGGCCATCAGGAGTGCTTTGAAAAATTCCCTCGCCGGCATTCTCGAAAATGCTGCGGTACTTCGCCTCCGCCACCTCCAACTGCTGGTAAGCAGATTGCAACTCGCGCCTGGTACTAAACTCTGTCCGTTGCAGACATTCGTACCAATAAACGGACAAGTCACATATCAAACAAAACCAAAACAAATATAAGTACAACCCGGTCAACTTAAAAGGAGTATACTTAGCAAAATTTAGATTTAAAACCAAATTTAGGCTGAGGTGGCAGCACAAAACGCCTAGTTGAGAAATCAGGTGGAGGCGCCAGCGGACGGGCATCAGGGTAGCTTGGGTCAGAAACGCTAAAGTCCAGGTAAAAATCGGTAATTCCCCGGCTTGTGCGAGGGCTAACCCAACCTGTACAACGACAGTCAGCGACCACGAAAAACCCAAAAATAGCAAACCGGGATAGCGCTGTCCAAAGGAGGTTTTTTGCAACACAAAACAGGTCAGCAAACCCAATTGTACAGCAGCGCTCGTGTACAAATAAACAATTTTAAACTCCTGGGGATCGGAGAATGTTTTGCCCATAAAATAGACAGTTATGGTGAAGGCAAAAAAGATGGCGATTCCCACAGCAGGGCGCAGCCTGTCTCGGAGGAAGCGATCGCGCCACACCTCGTAAACCGTTAAGACCTGAACTGATTTTGCATTACCCACATAGCTCATACCATTTTAGATTTTAGATTTGAGATTTTAGATTGAGAAAGATCGATCGTCCGAGTTGACAGCAGGTAGCGAAAACCAGAAAGTCGAGCCACCTCCGGGAGTGCTTTCGACGCCGATGAAGCCACCGTGAGCTTTGATAATTTGCTCCTGACAGGTACAGTCCCAAACCCAGCCCTGTTAATTGTCGGCTATTAGGGTTTGGAACGTAAAGTTCAAACAGAGATTCCCGCTGTTTGGCGCTGATTCCCACTCCATCCATTTTAGATTTTAGATTTGAGATTTTAGATTGAGGAAGATCGATCGTCCGAGTTGACAGCAGGTAGCGAAAACCAAAAAGTCGAGCCACCTCCGGGAGTGCTTTCGACGCCGATGAAGCCACCATGAGCTTTGATAATTTGCTTGGACAGGTACAGTCCCAAACCCAGCCCTGTTAATTGTCGGCTATTAGGGTCTGGAACGTAAAGTTCAAACAGAGATTCCCGCTGTTTGGCGCTGATTCCCACTCCATTATCTATTACAGTACAGCGAACCATTTTTACGGTGACTCTGGGCAATTTACTGCCGATATTGCCAATTTGACCTTGATAGCGGGGCATTTTGCAACTGCCGTCGAGGTAAAATTTGGCCCGGGTTTCCTGATTTTTCTGGGTGGCCTCGCACATCCTAGGACGATCGCCCGCAGCAGAGGCGAGGTTAGGGATATAGCGGGCGATCGGATTATTTAGCGATGTTAAAGCCTGTGAATTTTCTTCATAAGTTAGCGCTTTTTCAACTTCAATTACCTCAGCTTTTAAAGTTATATGGACTCCCGGAGGATTGTGTTTAATAGCATTAGTCAACAGATTTTCCAGCACCCGCTGCAAGGGTTGCCTGTCGGCATTGACTTGTGGCAAATCCGCCGGGATTTCCTGAGTCAAAGTTGCTTGATTCTTGGCCAGCATCGGTTCTAAATTGGCAACAATTGCTGAAGTTAAAGACTGCAAATGCAGCGGTACAGTATTGAGAACAATACCTTTGACCTCGCTAGCGTGAGCGTCGAGCAGGGCATTAACCATAGTCAACTGGTGTTCGCTGGCCCCAACGATCCGCTCCAAAATCGATCGAGAAACCGGAACATCCTGTAGAGAGTCAGAGGGCGATTTGTTGAGCAAATTTTTCAGCAGTATTAACATTCCCATAACTGGAGTGCGGAGATTGTGAGAAACTGCGTGCAACAATAGGTCTTTCAGGCAGTTGGTTTCTTCCAGTTCGTGCATTTTTTGCTGTAGTTGGCGGGTGCGTTCCTCCACTTGAGATTCCAAGTTGGCATTGAGAGCTTTTACCTGCTGCAAAAGTTGGGCTTGCTGGAGAGCGATCGCCACTTGGGTAGCGAGTTTTTCCAACAAATCAATTTCAAATTCCTGCCACTGGCGGGGCCCCGAGCACTGGTTGACGGCCAAGATCCCGAACAATTTATCCCCCAGGACGATCGGCACATTTAACGTCGCTCGAATTTGATAGTCGCTATAGTATTGGGCCACTGTATCGCTGACTTGCACCGTAGCAGTATTGCATACAGATCGGACGCGGTGGTTAGCATAAAAAGTTTTCAAATTTTCGAGGTAATTCTCGTCAGCGAGCACCCACCCGAGAATAGAACGGCATTGGGCACCCACAGACTCAGCCACAACCTTACCGTACACCGGGCTGGCAACATTTGTCCCCAGAGCGTCCACAATACCGATGAAAGCGCGGTCTGCCTTGAAAAATTGCCGGACTTCGGCAACAGTAGTGTTGAGAATTTCCTCGAGGTCGAGGGAGTTGCGAATTCGCAGGGCGATTTCACACAGCAAGCGATCGCGATCGGAGGACGCTCGCAAAGCCTCGGACGCCCTGTGGCGTTCGGTAACGTCTTGCACTGTGGCGGCGATCGCCCCTGACTCAATTGCCGACTGTTCGCAGACAGTGCGTTCGGAGCCGTCAGCCAGCACAATTCGGTAGTTAATGCAATAGGGTTTGCGCTCAAACATAGCTTGGCGGTGCGATCGCGCCACCAACTCTCGGTCTTCTGGATGTACCGCCTGCAAAAAAACGGATGGTGTCGGTTTGACAGTTCCCGGAGCAAAACCCAAGAGGCGGTAAAGTTCGTCCGACCACCGCAATTCGCTGTTGGGCGTACAGTGTTGCGACGATTCCTGAAAGTTCTCAGTTGCTGCGACGGCGGTGCAATTTAAATCCCAATTGCCCAACTGAGCGATGCGCTGAGCGTTCGCCAGACTAGCTTCGCGCGATCGCAGCATGGCCGCCGTGCGGCCATGCTCAAAAAGCGCTTGCTGGCGTTCTGCTACGGCGGCCGCCAACATCAGAGCCACAAGGGCGATCGTACCGGTAAAAGCTTGTAAAAATAACACCGCTTGTTTGAGATTATCGCTTTTGGCCAAAAACGGGCCGCCTCCCTGCACCGCTCCCCAAATCGCGATGTAAGACACGATCGAATAAGCAAAAATCGCGAACGGCGGTGGAAACCGCACGGCTGCCCAAACTATCAGAGGAAAAGGCAGATACTCCAGCGGATACTGAGCGATCGCCGCCTGTGTTTTTGAGCAAAAAACCAGCCAGCTAACGCTCAGCAATAGAGTCAGCCAGAGCGCTTTTTCTGAATAATTAATAATTAAAAATAGAAGATTATAGCGGTTTTTATTTGCAGCAAATATGCTTGGATAATTTGTAACTTGGACTTGGTAACTTGGAATTTGAAATTGGGAATTTACCCAGTTAAAAAATGCTTTTGATCTTGAAATAATCCCAGGTTTTATTTCACCTTTTACACCATTATCAAGAACAGGCATCTTGCCTGTGAAGCGATAAAATTCATCCCTTGGGGAACAGGCATCTTGCCTGTTCCTAAACAAGTAATTGAGAACAATGAAACATCTCAGTTTTAGTGGAAATTTAAAACTGTTAACCGCGTGGTTCAAAGTCAGCAGCACTGGCGTCACAATCAAAATTCCCATCCCGTCTCCGAGCCACGTAGTCCACCAGTTCCGAGAAAAATTGCTCCACTGAACCCAACCAAAAATGCACGTGCCCAAGTTGCCCAGGGTAGAGCCGAGGAAAGTAGACCCGATGACAGCGCCCGCCACCAAACCCAGAACATCTCGCAATCTTGCGAGTTTGGTAGAAAATCCGCTCCGACTGAGCAAAGCCTCCCCAGCCAGCGCTTGCAGGGTGACGCTAAAGGCTGATGTGACAATGACGGCGGACGGTATACCGGCGCTCAAGTTTAACAGCACCGAACCGAGGGCAATTCCCGGCCACATCCGCCGCCCTTGCAGTAGCAGTGCCGCTAGAGCAATACCCGCGGGCGGCCACACCGGGGAGGCTTCGGCTTTCACCAGTCCCAGTATCGACGCTGCAAGTTTTCCGGTAACAAAGTAGGTCACAGCCAGGATACCGGCGTACAGAAGCGGTCGAGTGCGGCGGTTGAGCAGTTTCATTTTTTGTGCAAGAGAATCCTCCATTCCTAGTTTTTAATTTAGGCGGCTCCTGGGCGATCGCGCTTCCTCCTGGCGACTCACCTGACTGGGCGAGTGGGGAGTTGACTGTTGACTGTTGACTGTTGACTGTTGTTATTCGTAGCAGCTACCCACTAAGCTGTCACGCATTTAAATTGCATATTCAGGGCGGACGAGACACCCCACAAGACACCGAATTGTTTGTTGACATTCTATTTAAATGCCGCAACAGCTTAACTACTGACTACTGACCAATGACTACTGACTACTGACTACTGACTACTGACTACTGACTTTTTAAAATCCAAAACTCCGCTTGCCATCAGGCTTAACCGTAAGCCAATTCGTCTTTGCCATTGCCAGTTGTTCCTCAGAAACTGTAGCGTTGGTAAGATTCGCCCCGCACAAATTTGCCCCCCGCAAATTCGCCTTAGCCAAATAAGCCCCCGTCAAGTCAGCACCTCGGAAATCCGCGCCTTCAAAATTGGCAGTGCTGCAATAAGCCTCAGTCAAGTTAGCATCTCGCAAATTCGCCTTAATTAACCTGGCGTGACCCAAATTCGCCCCCGACAAATCCGCTGCTTGCAAATTTGCCTTCACCAACTTAGTCTCATAAAAATTCCCCCCCGCTAACTGCAATTTTTGCAGTTGCAGGCCAGACAGTTCGCAGCCAGCAAAATCGCGCCTGCCTTTAAAATATGCCGCTCGCAAGCTGTTGGTGTCCCACTTAGGAGCAACTTTCGGTATCTTTGACCCTGGTAAACTGCCCGTAGAATTTCCAACCGTCCCGAAACTTCTGCCGGACTCAGCCAGAGTTCGGGAAACTCTCGGCTGCATCCCCGTGTTCCCGGATTGGCTCAAGGAAGTTCTACCAATGCGGCTTTGGTTCGATCGTAAATCTTGATTGATTTTGTTCTGAGGCGGTGACCACGAAGAACCCGCGTCATTAAATATTGTCGGTTCTTCAACTGTAGCATTCGAGCCGTTGAATTGAGTTGCCAAGCCATCAATAAGACTTGGGTCTTCAAATTCGCCGGAGAGAGCTCTGAGGACATCTGCTGCCGATTGGAAGCGGTGGCCAACCATCGGCTTGAGCATTTTTTCGAGAATCCGGCCAAAATATGGACTCACCTGAACGTGGGGCTGCCAAACAATTTCGCCGGTTACTCCATCAAAATCTAAATCCTTGGGCGACTTTCCTGTGAGCAAGTACAAGCAAGTCATGCCCACGGCGTAGATGTCGCTGGCAAATATCGGCCGCAGCGCCATTTGTTCCGGGGGAGCGAAACTAAATGTGCCGACTGAAAATTTCGTGTTGGCGCTGGAGTCGGTGGGGTCTGATAATATTGTTTGGCTAACTTGGTCTTTTACCGCTCCGAAGTCAATCAGAACTAAGTGACTGTCTTGAACTCGGCGAATAATATTTGCGGGTTTGATGTCTCGGTGAATTACTCCTTGGCTGTGGATATATTGCACTACTGGCAGAATTTCTAATAGAAAATTTTTAACGTCCGATTCATTGAAACGGCCTGACTGCTTGACTTCTTGTTTCAAAGTCGAGCCTTTAACATACTCTTGAACTAAGTAAAATTGCTCGTCGGTTTCAAAATAGTCTAGCAGCCTCGGTACTTGCGGGTGGTCGCCCAGTTGGCCGAGGGTTTTCGCCTCTCGCTTGAATAATTCCCGCGCCATTTCTAAAACTCGCGGCGACAAACTACTGGGTCGCAGTTGCTTGACCACGCAATTTGGTTGACCGGGCAACGAGATGTCTTTTGCCAGAAATGTAGCTCCAAAACCTCCTTGTCCTAAGGGTTCCATGACTCGGTAGCGAGCGCGCAGCAATAACCGCGCACCGCACGTCTGGCACTGGAGAATAGAGTCAGGAGGGTTTTGAGGATGGGGACAGCCCGGATTTACGCAGTAGCTCATATTGATTGAGTTTGCCTATGTTTTTCTGATTTGGCCAGCGTCGCTCGACTGCACAAATTGCCTGTTCCTGCTTCTGCTAGAAATACTAATCTATCAGTTGCCGGCGGCCCGTGCGTCCGGTTGCGAATTGGAATTGCACCTAAGTCTTTTAGGCAGATATCTTTTCCCTATTTTTATTATCTCGCTGCTGCGAGTTTTTGCCGTTGATTATCCTTAAAGATAGTTTAAAGACTTGCTAAAATTGTCCTTTTTTGTGTAAAGTCTTTCTACACTTAGAGGCTTTTTGCGCTGTTAGATGTCTCTAGCATACCTCATTCTCTGAATGAGAATGGTACTCATCCCCCAGCAGCGATCGACCTTTAGGCCGAGGCTGGTTTTTCCTTATCTATACCATAAAGGTATTGACAATTTGAAAATTTTATGGTACCAAAGGCTTGGCCGAATAAATTGTGTGACTGCACAGTCGAAGCCGGTCGGCGCAGACTAATGAGTAATAACTACCGATCGCGGACAACTAACTACTGACTAAATTATGCGTATTTCTCTAAACTGGCTGCGGGAATTGGTGGATGTGTCGATATCCCCGGAAGAATTAGCCGAAACCCTGACAATGGCAGGGTTTGAAGTCGAAGATATCGAAGACCGCCGCCCTTGGGCAAGCGGCGTAGTTTTGGGCAAAATCATCGCCTGCGAACAGCATCCGAATGCAGACAAATTGAGAATTTGTCAAGTGGATGTCGGCTCTTCACAAGCTTTGAATATTGTTTGCGGCGCACCCAACGCTAGAGCCGACATTTACGTGCCTGTCGCTGTTGTCGGAACTTTTCTGCCGACTATTGATTTAAAGATTAAACCTGCTAAATTGCGGGGCGTTCCTTCCGAAGGAATGATTTGCTCTCTGGCAGAATTGGGACTGGCTAAAGAGTCAGCCGGCATTCACATTTTCGAGTTAGAAAATCCCGAATTGGGCAGCGATATTCGCCCACTTTTGGGTTTAGACGACGTGATTTTAGACTTGACAGCAACTGCCAACCGTGCTGACGCTTTGAGCATGGTGGGTGTAGCGCGGGAAGTGGCGGCGCTGACAGGGGCGAGTTTGAGAATTCCCGAAGCGAATGGTGTTGCGATTGAGGGCAAAGAAAGTCCTGGTTTGGCAGTAGAAATATCCCAAGCGCAAGGATGCCCGATTTACATCGGCACGGCAATTGAAGGTGTGAAAATTGCTGCATCTCCAGCTTGGTTGCAGCAGCGGTTGCAGGCGGCGGGAGTGCGGCCGATTAATAATGTAGTTGACGTAACTAATTACATTTTGCTGGAATGGGGACAACCGCTGCACGCTTTCGATCGCTCACGCCTGCAATCTTTCACCGGTACTCAAGATATCAGCATCGGCGTCCGCTTTGCCAAAGCCGGGGAATCCTTCAAAACTTTGGACGGACAAAACCGCAAGTTGCAACCACAAAATCTGTTAATTACTGCTAGCGATAAACCCGTTGCCTTAGCTGGGGTAATGGGTGGCGAAGATACGGAAGTTCACGAAGGCACGCAAAATTTAGTTTTGGAAGCAGCGATTTTTGACCAGGCAACGATTCGCCGTTCTGCGCGCGCTCAAGGCCTGCGCAGCGAGGCATCGATCCGCTACGAACGGGGGGTGAATCAGGCGGCCTTGACGACGGCCTGCAACCGCGCTGTCGCCCTAATTTTGGAGTTGGCTGGAGGCACTGCGACGGTGCAGAAAACGGCGAGTTCGGGCGATGATTTGAGTTTTAGCCGATCGCTCGAATTGCGTTTAGACCGAGTAAATCTGGTTTTGGGCCAGTTGAAAAGAGGAGAAACGGGCGGTTCTAAATATCTGGAACCGGAAGAGGTAAAAAATATTCTCACAGCCTTGGGATGCGAAGTTGTGGCGACGGAAAAAAAACGGGTGTTTGCGATAACAGTTCCTCCTTACCGCTACCGCGATTTAGAAAGGGAAATTGACTTAATTGAAGAAGTTGCCAGACTCCACGGCTACGACAATTTCTGCGATACTTTGCCCAGCAAAACGGAACCAGGTTATCTGTCGCCGGAATATGCGGCAATTCGGAATGTGCGATCGGCTTTTCGGGCGGCCGGTTTGACGGAGTTGATGCACTATTCTTTGGTGAAAACTGAGGGAGACAATCAGGTTGTGCTGGCGAATCCGCTGTTTGTGGAGTATTCGGCTTTGCGGACAGAAATGCTGTCGGGTTTGATTGATGCTTTCCAGTACAATTTGGAACAGGGAAATGGCGCACTAAACGGTTTTGAAGTCGGCCGCATTTTCTGGAAAGAAGACGGCGGGCAGGATGCCCACCCCACAATTAATGGAAAGCAGGATGCCCACCCCACAATGAAGGAAGCGGATGCAGTTGCGGGGATTATCGGCGGCGATCCGACTGTGTGGAAATGGCAGCAGTCCGGGCGCGATCGACCTTTGACTTGGTTTGAGGCCAAGGGGGTTTTGGAAAGCGTGTTTCAGGAGTTGGGTTTGTCGGTGGAATATCAAAGGGATTCTTCTAATACACGCTTGCATCCTGGCCGCACGGCTGCGTTATCGTTAAACGGGAAACATTTAGGGGTTTTCGGACAGTTGCACCCGCAATTGCAGCAGGAAAAGGGTTTGCCGGAGCAGGTTTACGTGTTTCAATTAGATTTAGCGGTGCTGTTAACTGAATTAGGGCGATCGAGCAATTCGACTCGCAAGTTTGCGGGTTATTCGAGTTTCCCCCCTTCTGACAGAGACATTGCGTTTTTCGCACCAGTTGAAGTTCCGGTTGTTGAGATGCAGAGTGCGATGAAAAAGGCGGCCGGTAGTTTGCTGGATTCCGTAGAACTGTTCGACGAATATCGGGGCGACAACGTGCCGGCGGGACAGCGGAGTTTGGCTTTTCGGTTAATTTACCGCGCGGGCGATCGCACATTAAGCGAAAGCGATGTCGAACCCGCCCAACAAAAAGTGCGCGATGTTTTAGTTGAAAAATTCGGCGTTAGTTTGAGAAGCTAAAGGGCCGCTACTCACCAATCGAAACCGCCAGGGAATGAATTCCCTGGCGGACTCAGGGAAAAAGCGTTAAATTGACACCAATGGCCGCAACATATCCCCAACCATAAAGGAAAAATTGGGAAACTGCAAAGGAGAAATACTCCCATCATCCCCGAGAATCACCCGACTTTGATAACCATCCTGACTCGGTTCTCGAAAAACGTGAAGTTGCCGATTATTAACATCCAAAACCCAATAATCTGCAATTCCAGATTGAGCATAAAGATTTGCTTTTATCCCCAAATCTGTTCTCAGCGTAGTATCGGCTACTTCAATAATCAGATAAACTTCAGACGGAGTTGGATGGCGGTCTTCATAGTAAAGTGGATCTCGCACAAGTAAAGCAATGTCAGGTTCCGGTTCCGAGAAATCATTTAACCGAACTGGATCTTGTATGCTTAGCAATACCAACCCCCATAAAAGGTTCTGTAATAGCTCTACAGTCCGTTTTAACGCTGCACCGTGTGCTGTTCCTTTTGCTGCCATTTTTACTATTTGTCCTGCCAATAATTCTACTCGTTCATCTGCCTCAAGAATCCCAATTTCGGCCATGCGGTGATACTCGTGAACCGTCAACAAACGAATGTCTAATAAAGTCATAGCAATCTTCTCCTATCTAACAATCATCTCTCTTTCCCCTCTTCCTCTGCGCCCTCTGCGCCCTCTGCGGTTCATTAATCTTATTCTTAAAATTTTAGTTAAATCCTCTTACTCTTATTGTACAATAACTTTTAAACAAATTCATCTAAGGCTCAAAACCGTGACCAAATATGTGATGTGGGGAAGTTACTGCGAAGACGTTCTCGAAAAACGCGCTCCGTTTCGAGACGCTCATTTAGCCGGATTGGCTAAGCAGAAGGAATCGGGCGTGTTAAGTACGATCGGGCCAACAAAAGACTTAACAAAAGTTTTTGCAATTTACGAAGCGGAAGATGAGGCCGCTGTGCGACAATTGGTGGAAGCCGATCCTTATTGGGTAAATGGGGTTTGGACTGAGTACGACGTGAAAGAGTGGATTCAAGCTTTTTGAAGGGGTTAACAGGGTGAACATCTTAAGATTGGATGACAGCGATTTAGTTCCAGTTGACTATGGCGATTTGCTGGACAAGATTTTAGAAGTTTTGCAGGGAAACAATCCGTTTAAAATATCAGATGACCGCGACCGTCTGATCGTCGATATTGATGCCCTTGCTGCTGATGTTGCCAAAAAGCAAGTGCGGCCACCTTTGGGTTCTTTTGAACCCCAAGCAAATTCTGCTACTGTTAATTTTCCGTCGCAAGTTGAGGATCATTTTGGCGATAGAGTCAGGCAGATTAAAGAGTGTTTGCGGCAACACTTAGAATCTAAATTCCCACCAAATGATTCTCTAGAAAAGTTTGTCGCTAGCTTAATCACTCCTTTGAATTCACCCTCTTTTCGGGGAAGCGGTCAAGAATTAGGTTTCAAATACGATTTTGGCAAACGCCACACGGATTTAGAAAAAGAAAAGCTAACTTTGCAAAGCCGGGACTCTGGGAGTCATGCGACTTTAAAACTGCATAAATTGACGATGGCTGTGCGAAATACCGATATTTTTGAACAACAGCTAAAGAAGGGTTTGGAAAACTACATTAATGAAAATGCCGAGACTAGCGACGATAAACAAGAACTCAACCATCGTCTTGATGAGATGGTTAAAAATCCCGACTCAGATTTTCACAAATTGATCCGGCTGGTAGATAAAGAAACAATAGGAAAACTCCACAAAGAAGCAAAAATTACTTATTTGGAGTATTTGCTAGAACACATCCGCGCTAGCAGCAGCACAGATACTGTAGGCATCATCTATTTACAAGACTTGGTTCGCCGCCTCAGATTGATAGAAGATTACATCAACGACAGCAGTAAATCTGATGGCGACTATAAAGTAAATTATGCAGGCTTTGAATTTAATTACAGAGAAATTTTTGCCAGAGCGGAAGTTTTAGATGCACTGCCAATTATTCCAATTGTAGCAGGTTACTTGGGAGAAAGCACCGACGCCCCTCAAAGTGAACGTAAATTTATTTTTGGTTTAAAAGTAAAATTTGATAACTCAGTTCAAGCGCGCGGTGGGGAAGAAGTATTTGAATATTATCTAAATCTACTAAATCCCGACAGTGAAGAACACCAAGCAGAAATTGCAGAAGATTCCCTTAGCGAAACATTCGCCAGCAAGGTGTTAAAAATAGCATTGCTGTACTATTTTGTGTTTGCTTCTCGGAGCGACCCACTCGCACAAAATTACGACCCTGAATCTGAACTCAATTATCACCCGATCGCCATATTTGAGCAAAGAGTATTGCCAGTCCTACAAGATTCTGACGACGAGGCGAAAAGAGAGCTGTTTCGCAACTTTATTAAAGGGTTTAATCAGTTTAATATCAAGCACAAAATCACCCATCTTAAAAGAATGCTGAAAGGTTTTCTGGAACGCCAGGCTATTTTACCAAGCCGAACAGAAACGCGACACGTAAACCTCAAAATGGGCCTGGTAGAAGACATTGAAAATATTTTGAAGACTGGTAAATTTTTTAATGAGGTTATGGAGCGAAATTACAAGCAGACACTCCATTATATTGCCGTCGAACAGCCTGGTGTGGATGAAACAGCCATCTGTCAGCTACCAGTTAATATTACCATAGAAGATGTCCGCTATTTTCCTACTGATGAACGCCAAACTTTCAGCATGGAATACAATATCGAAGGTGTCAATGTTTTGCCTGTACTTTCTGCACCTAAAGCCGACCGCTCTAGAGCAATATACAACAAGCATTTTCAGACCAAATTAGTTTTGTTTCCCTATGACGACAGACGACTAGACAGCGGTGATAAAGGTTTACAACCGGCGGCGGCTTTTGTGTATAAATTTACCATGCTGCTGCTGTCTTATATCTGTCTTAGGATATTGCTCAAAAATGCTGCTGACAACTTGTTTATTCCGATGGTGAGACTTCACGAAGGCGACGACCAACACCCTTCGCCCTCAGAAAAGTTTATGGCTAACCTTTCTAAAACATTGTCTCATATTTTGAGTGAAAAACAACGCTCAACTTCTCAAGGATTTCGCATTAAGCAACAGCCAAATGCTTACAAAATCAAAAATGGTTTAAGTTCGTTGTATTCAATACTTCCTAAAAAGTTTCGTTTTGACAATGTGCAGCTAGCTCCTGAGTTAGACAAGTTAGCAATTATTGTCGTTTCGAGTCGGGATAGTGATGCGAAAAGAGGTAATCAAAACCGTTTCCAAAGAAAAGCCAGCTTAATCGGAGAAGTTGTCGGAATTAATCGCCTAGATGACACCACCATTCAAGTGGAAATGCTGAAAACATTTTCCGAGAATTACAGCGTCAGCCGTCTGTATACTGAGCCGTTAATTCTTGAAGATGCAATGAGTCAGCTTTATCAGCAAGGATATCGGAATTTTGCATATATTTCGCAAGCACCTTATATGAGCACGCTGCACATTACTCAGACTGATGAGGATGAGGAATTGTCTTTTATGTCAAAAAAATTGCTCCGAACTTTGAAGGGAGAGCGGCGAGATCTCAAAATTTATCCGATATTTTTTGACAAATACTACGTCCGCAGTTTTCTAGGCGATCGGGGAAAATCTTTTTACATTCAAGATGCAATGGAGCTTTCGAGCTTGTTTGCAGATACCAGTCAGCAAGCTGTGATGTTTTTCAACTTGTTTAACGGGATTAAAGTAAAGCAGCCGGGAGAAAAGAACTTTTACAACGGCGTGATTTCCTACTCGACGCTGTTGAATATCTATCAAGGTATTCTGGA
The DNA here is from genome assembly GCF_036702495.1 of Microcoleus sp. C2D2. Classification (NCBI taxonomy): domain Bacteria; kingdom Bacillati; phylum Cyanobacteriota; class Cyanophyceae; order Oscillatoriales; family Microcoleaceae; genus Microcoleus; species Microcoleus sp. C2D2. The sequence goes on from NZ_JAUBTO010000005.1 coordinate 51,340, forward strand.
CGATCGAGATATTCGTGAAGGCTTAATTTATGATGGTGCAATTAAAGATACTTTGCTGCATTATCTAACAATATTCCACTTTTCCCGGTATGAAGCTCGCCACAATATTAGTTTAAAACTTGACCCCTACGAGCGGATTATCGGAGATGACTCCGTTGGTGCTTTATCTATATTTAGTCATGCTCGCGGTAGTGCCGATTTTAACTCGCTGGCCTTCTTGAATAAGGTAAGAGAAGTATTAAGTATCGGTGAGGGAGGTACACAATTATGATCGGTGAAGATTTTGGACGGCTGTTTGAGGTGGGATTCAATATCGGCATTCTGGCATATATCCAAAAGGAAAATATAGCTCACAATTTCGGAGATTCTTACAGTCTCGATTTGGAGAAACTAAAATTGCCAAAGATGATAGCGGAAATAATCCGGGAAGCTAATCTGCTCGGGAGTTTAGATGGTAAAATAGTTGAAAAATGGAGTTTATTTTTTGTCCAAAAAGGCTTTCTTGGGGGGTTAAATTTCTTTCGGGAGTACCTTAAATCTACTGGCTGGAATTTCCATCAAATGAAAATTTTGTACTGTCAGTGCAGTTTTAGTCAGGCTAACAGTATCAGAACCTACAACAAGGATGAACAAGCAGCTTTTAAAGAGGTATTATCTCAGTTAACAACTGCAAACCCGAGTTTATCAGATGATGAGATTAACTTGTACACCCGGCGTTACTCGAAAAAAGGCGAGTTTTTGCAAGCGGATACACTCATCCTGTTACAAAATGGTAAGGATTTTAGAATTCTCTGCGTGGATTTATCGGTGTTTTCTCCCGCGTTAGCTTCGGAGGCGGTGAATCTGGATGAAATAGAGGTGATCCGGAAGTCTTTACTCAGAGAAATTAGCTATTTGCGATCGAAAAGTGTTTTTTCTAATCTGCGAATCGATACCAGCACTTTAGGTGTTGATTTCTCGGAGGATTTAAAACGCTATTTTACAGCTTTTAAGTATAAAGATAAGGAAAGCACTAAGTTAATTCAGGCGGGTAGCTACGCTCACAGCTTCTACGGTTTTCTGCAAACAACTGGTATTATTCCGAATGATTCTGAGGTTTTGCTGAATGTTGTCGGTTATAGCGATCGCAATATTAGCACTATTTCTTTACGTCAGGACAAAATTGACCTGTTGGCAACTTGTGCCAAGATTTACCAGAATGAACCGAAAGGTAAAGAGATTAGCGATGCTCGGAGCGAAGTTTTGGATGTTATTCAACTCAACGCGGCTAGCAGTTTTAAAGAAGGCAAAAACTTTGTTAATGCTCTGTTAGGAATTGGTAAAAATGTCACTGAACCTGTACCTCATACAGAGCGGATTGATAATTTTGCTAATTCCATAGATATTATATCAGATAAACTGGCAGATGATTTGCAAATCGATCGCGGATTACATCTGAGAAATGCTCACGCTCAATTGATTGTGAAAGCGCTTCAATCTGATGAAAATTATATCTTTTTGACGGGGAATCCGGGAATTGGGAAAACAACTGCGATCGCCAAATTCCTAAGCAGCCATATCGACGACGGTTTCTTATTTCTGTACGTCAGTCCCCGCAAGCAAGTAAACTTGGATATTATCGAAAAATTCACAGATAAAAATACTGGTTTGCTGTGCGACGATCGATTATTTTGTATCAACACTAACGCCGATATCATCAAAAGCAATTCAGGACGCTGTACCGTCAAGTACGCATCGAATAGGTATCGCGAAGATTTCACCAAAAAAACTGTTCGCTTCCTCAAGGATGATTCAGGAATTCAGAGGACGGAATATCATCAATCCGAACTTGAAAAAAAGGGAGAAACAGTAATTAAACCCATTAATCCCAAAGCAAATGGAGTGCTCAAGAGCATTTGCGAAGGTATATACGCGCTGATAAATTGCCAGGTATCTAGTAATATCGTAGCTACGGTTTCTATTCAATCGGTGAAGATGAAAGAAAACCGACAAAATACCCTAGAGCATTTAGATAAAATTTTTCAAGATACTTACAATAAACGGGACAAACGGGTCATTCCCGCTAAGATGCAAGAAATATCCAGTCGCATCAAACATATTTTCATTATGATCGATGAAATTACTGGAGATGATGGTGGGGTTGAGTTTTTAGCCGGAATTGGCAAGATTGTCAAAAAACATGATTTGCACAAGCGGGAACACGGCTTTAATACTAAAATTATTGTCGCAGATGCTTCGATAGTTGACCCTGATGTCATCAAACAACACCTTGATAACACGTCACCGGAACCGGACAAAATCTATTTTAAAAAGTTAGCGAAAGATTCGGAACAAATTCAACCTTTACAAGTTATTCCTTTTAAATTCAACAATCTAGCTGCCAAGGTGATTAATGCTAATTCCTACCCTGCGCGCAGTCTAGAGATTACTTATAAGGTATTTGTAGAAACTGTTAAATACAGTGAAAATGCGCCTTTAAAACAGAATAGTGATTTAGTAAAGCGGGTACAATCTGAAATAATTGAGGATATCAATCAGCGATTAGCCATCCCAGGTGTAGAACAAATTATAGTATACATTCAGAACAAGCAAAGATTAACTGAATTAATTAATAAAATTAGAGTTTGTCGTAAAAAGTTTGAGCAGTTTACCGATTATCTGGAAATTCACGCGAATATCTCGGAAGAGGAGAAAGAAAAAATACAGGAATACAAAAATACAGCTAAAGTAATCTTTATGACTGCATCGGGAAGTCGTGGACTTTCTTTCCCGAAAACTAAGCATATTTTAGTGGATATTCCCCGCTTCCAAATTGAAAAAAATCTGATGGAAGTCATACAGGTGATTTATCGGGGACGCGGAGAATATGACAACGGTAAAACCCTTGATGGTGAAGATAAGAAGTTGGTTTTTTACTTATCTGATACCGCAGTTTATTACGCTGATGATGCGGAACTTTCCCTGCAAGAAAGCAAATTGAGTTTGTTGAATTTACTGCTAATTCTGAAGACTGCGGTGATGACGCGAATTTCGGGATACGGTTATTTAGGTAGGGAAAAGTTTTTGATGATTCCGATTGGCGGTAAGTCGGTTTCCGCAGTAGGGGATACTTTTAGCAGCAAAATGGCTTCTCTAATTAAGACATTAAAGAGCGAGAGCCAGCGAGGAAATATGTTGTTTAAGGAGGTTTATATGAGCCTGGAACAGCTTTTGGGTCGTGGGGAGTTTGTTTTGACAAATGATGACAAGTCCCGTCAAAGGGGCGATTTTTACCTGGAAATGCGGGACGATTTTAATCGTAAATTTTGGGAAAAGTGCAATCCTCTTGATGGTTTGTTGAGCTATGATAATTTAGAACTCGGTCATGTTTGCGGTAGTTTGTTGATCGTACCTCTAGCCGATCGCACTTTGGTAGAAACATACCAGATGCGGCTTCATCGAGAAATTAAGGAATGTCTAGAGAAGAAGTTGCTGCACAAAATGCATCTAATTAGGGATAGCGATTCGTCCCCGGAGAATGTAATATCGGCAATTAGAGGAGGTGCGATCGAGTTATTGCAATTTCTCAACAGCTTCGTCGAGAAAACTCAGTATCTCGAGCAGCAAAGTCAGCAGTTCGATCGCTATTATGCCATACCGCTGTTTGCTTTTGTCAGCGCTGAGGAAATGAAAGAGTATTTTGCTGACAGCCAACTGGAAGAACCGGAAGATAGGCGGTTTCGGGATATTTTGTCGGCTTATGTGCGATCGATCTACCCTGTAGATAGTGTAATGCCGATCGGGCACAAGTATCGAGACTTCCCGTTTATTGTGTTTAGAAGCTACAGTTTAGAGCAAAGTCGAGAAAAAATTTTTACAGATAAATATCTTTTAAGTTCCAACGAGTTGAACGTACTCAATTTAATTTTGTCGAAGCAGGTAAACTAGACCTCTTGCATTGCCAAGCTTTCAATTCCTTCAACAATCTGCGTTTATCTGTGTTAATCTGCCTTGCATCTGCGGTTTCTGTATCAATCAAAGACTTATGCAATGCAAGCCTACTGAAACTTGTAGGCTGCGTCAGCTAGCTGTCACCCCGCAGAGAAAATAAAACTCTTCCGGGGCACCATACTTGCTACTTGCTAACTTCAAACGGCGTGTATTTCCCCCCCAAAGCTTCTACGATGGCGCGAGTATTAGCCGACATCATTTTCACATAAGAATCGCCCTCGCTTCCGGCAGCCCCTATCGAATCCGAATAAAGTTGCTGCGCCGCCAATTTCACCCCCGCTTCCTCCGCCACGGTTCTAATCAATTGCGGGTTAATTGTAGTCTCGGCAAAAATAGCAGGAACTCCGGCAGCTTTCACCGATTCTACTAACTTTTGCACCGTTTGAGCGCTGGGCTGTTCCTCCGTACTAATCCCGATCAAACTGCCAGCACTTCCCAATCCGTAGGCGCGGCTGTAATATTGAAAAGCATCGTGAGTTGTTACTAATTCGCGCTTATTTTCGGGGATTGTTTTAATCTCTTGTTCGATCCAACTATCCAAACGTTTTAACTCTTCAGTAAGTTTCACAGCATTCTGCGTAAACTTCTCCCGATCTTCCGGCGACAGGTCGATTAGCGCATCCCGAATCGCTTCTACCATTTGAACTACATTTTCTACATTTCCCCAAACGTGCGGATCGGGTACGGTATTGCCTTCTTTATTCAGTAGCAAAGGCTTGACAACTTCCCCCACTGCTAATTTCCGCGCCTTAATTCCGGCGGCATTCATCATTCTAATTAATCCCGGTTCCAAATTGTAACCGTTATACAAAATTAAGTTAGCTTTTTCTAAAGCTTGAGAATCTTTTGGCACCGGTTCGTAAACGTGAGGATCGGTTCCCGGCTGCAAAATTCCTGTTAGCTGAACTTCGCCACCCGCTACTCGATCGGTCAAATCCTCAATAATTGTGCTGGTAGCAACTACCTTGGGTTTAGCATCTGCCTGTGGAGAGAGGCGATCGCCCTGGGTTTGAGCGCAACTAAATAAACCCACAGTCAAAATGCCGCAAGCAATAGTTCTAATCCAAAATACCTTGGACTTGTCCAATCCACGGGCGGCGGTTTCAATCTCCGACTCACGGCTAAACTCCCCTTTATAGGATTGCTTCACAATTGCCGTCGGTTTTAACTGACATTTTGCACCATTCTCAATAAGTCTTGGACGGGCGGGCAGGATGCCCACCCCACAAGAAAACTCACTCTTCGCTTCACAGGCATCTTGCCTGTTATTGAGCATGGTGGAAGATATCGGTTTTAACTCATATCTGACACCATTCTCAATAACCCTTCTCTGGGCGGGCAGGATGCCCACCCCACAAGAAAACTCACTCTTCGCTTCACAGGCATTTTGCCTGTTATTGAGCATGGTGGAAGATATCAGTTTTAACTCACATCTTGCACCATTCTCAATTACTTGTTTAGGAACAGGCAAGATGCCTGTGAAGCGAGAAAACTCATTCTTTGTGGAACGGGCATCTTGCCCGTTCTTGACAATGGTGCAACATCTGAGTTTTAACCGACTTGACATTTTCGCCACAAAACCTATGGTTTGAGGGGTTTCGAGCTTGCACTGTCGCATTATGTACCTCTCCTGCGTTCCAGATTATTCCTATTTACCGATGATTTCATATTCTTTTCATTTTTACAGTAAACTTAATAAAAAGGAGATAGAGTCACCGCAATGAATACCGCCGCCTTCCCCAACGAGACTCCGTGGTCTCAAATGGTTTGCCACCTCCAAGACACGGCTACCGACACAGAAATTATCGCTGTTAAGCACTTAGCAGTAAACTACCGCACGGTAGAAGCACTCAGAGATATCAATCTTTCCGTCAAACCCGGAAGGCTGACGGGTATTATTGGCCCCAACGGTGCCGGCAAAAGCACGCTGATCAAAGCAATGTTGGGCTTAATTCCCGCAGATCGCGGCACGGTTACCTGTGGCGAAGAAGCGATCGCCGATCGACTCGAAACAGTAGCCTACGTGCCGCAGCGATCGCAAATTGACTGGAACTATCCCGCCACCGTTTGGGATGTCGTGATGATGGGAAGAGTCAGAAAAGCCGGATGGTTTCGCCGCTTCTCGGCAGCTAGCCGCCGCACCGCTGCCGATGCCTTAGAAAGAGTAGGGATGAGTGCTTACAAAGACAGACCGATCGGACAACTTTCCGGCGGACAGCAACAGCGAGTATTTCTAGCTAGAGCATTAGCCCAAGAAGCCGCTATTTTCTGCTTTGACGAGCCGTTTGTCGGCGTTGACCAAAAAACTCAAAATATCATTTTCGACATCTTCCACCAGCTAGCAAATGCCGGAAAAACCGTCTTAGTAGTCAACCACGACTTAGGCGAATCAATCACCAATTTTGATGATTTAATTTTGCTAAATACAGAATTGATTGCGGCTGGCCCCCGCCAAGAAGTGCTAACGCAAGAAAACCTTTACCGCGCCTACGGCGGACAAGTAATGTTCTTTGCGGGACAAGCAGCTTAATTAGCCAGCAGTCAATCGATTTTAGATTTTAGATTTTAGATTTTAGATTGACCCCACGGATAAATGCGGGGGCTTGAGGATTTTCGATTTTCGATTTAGGATTGATTTCACGGATAAATCCCGGGGCTTGTACCATCAAGAAATTCTTGGTCATTAATCTAGGAGTTACCCTCTTGAACCCGGTTTTTTTGATAATCTTGAATAGGGCAACGATAAATCTCGGATCGAACTCACATCTTGCACCATTCTCAAGAACAGGCAAGATGCCTGTTCCACAAAGAGTGAATTTTCTTGTGGAATAGGCATCTTGCCTGTTCATAAAGAGTGAATT